>CANGAY010000034.1 GCA_947451735.1 Actinomycetota bacterium | reverse complement strand
GAATCGCAATCCCGCCACGGCCTCGGGGTCGTCGAGGATACGGGCGAGGCGCCCCATCAGCTCGTCGGTGCGCATGTCGAGTTCCTGCGCCCACACGGCGTCGGCACACGCCACGGTCACCACGCCAGCACGCGACCGGCGGATGGGATAGGCGTGATTCACGGTGCCGGGGCCCGATGCCTCGGCCCACGCGGCGCGCACCGAGGTGAGCACAGAGTCGCTGCCCTTCGCGAACCGGCGGGTGGCGCGACCCAGCAGGTCGCCGATTGATGCCGGGTCGCGCCGGTGCCTATGCGGCAAGGAGGCCCTCCCGCACGCTCATCACCCGGGCACCGCGATCGGCAGCCGCCTGCGCGGCCACCGGGTCGGCAGTGGTGAGGATGCACTGCCCGTGACCCACCGCGGCGTCGAGCAGCAGCCCCCGGCGAGTGGGGTCGAGTTCGCTCAGCACATCGTCCAGGATCAGGATCGGGAGGCCCGAGCGCTGTCCCAGATGGGCACGGTGCGCCATGAGCAGGGCGAGCACGGCGGTGCGCTGCTCGCCCTGGCTGCCCACGCGCCGCAGATCAACGCGGGCGCCGTCGCGGTCCTGCCCCACGAACACGTCATCGCGGTGCGGCCCGGCAAGGGTCTGCGCGGCGGCCACCTCGCGATCGCGGGCGTCGTTCATGCGTTCGGTGAGCGCCGCTTCCACGCCGTGGTCCGCCACATCCGCGAGCGACGAGGGTGATGGCTCCAGCGTCACCACGCCACCGTCGCCCGCACCGAGGTCGGCCATCCACCGGGCGAACGGTGCCGCCAGATCGCGCATCGCCTCGCGTCGCGCCAACACGATGCGCGCGCCGGTCTCCGCGATCACCGGCTCCCACGGCATCACCGCGTCCACGCCCGTGCGCCCCGCGCGCACGTGACGAAGCGCGGCGTTGCGTTGCGTCAGCGCGCCGGCGTAGGCCACCAGATCGTCCGCGTATCCCGGAGTCGCGGCCTCGAGCAGGCGATCGAGATGCCGGCGGCGGGCGGCGGGAGGACCCTTCACCGCGCGCAGTTCCTCGGGAAGGAACACCAGCACGCTGCCGGCGGCGCGCCATGCGGAGAGCGACCGCACCGGCTCGGCGTCAAGCGCCAGGCGCCGGCCTGTGCGTGGGGCGTACCCGATGTCGCGGTGGCGCGTGCCGTCGGGGCCCGTCAGGTCGAGCGACACGTGCATGGCGGGCGCGCCGGTGCGCACCATTTCGGCCTCGCGGGAGGTGCGACATGACACACCGAGGCACGCGAACACCAGCGCCTCCACCAGCGACGTCTTCCCTGCGCCGTTCGGCCCGGTGAGCACAATTCCGCCCGGCGGCAGGTCAACCGCCACACGCGACCACGACCGGACATCGGCGATCTCAAGCCGGTTGGCGGTCCAGTCGCCGGGCATCGCCGGGGCTATCCGGGGAGGCGGATGGGCATGAGGAGGTACCGATGGTCATCGGACTCCCCTCGCAGCAGCCCGGGGCGAAGCGGGCTGATGAGGCCCAGGCGCACGTCGTCGCCCTCGATGCCCTCCACGCCCTCGCGCAGGAAGTCGGCGTTGAAGCCGATCTCGAGCACCTCACCGGCGTACGGCACGGGCATCGACTCGCGGCCCTCGCCCACCTGGTCGCTGGCGGTGGCGATGACGAGCTGTCCCTGCTCGAAACGCAGACGCACGGGCGACGTGCGCTGGGCGAGCACGGCGATACGGGTGAGCACGGCCAGGAACTCCGAGCGGTCCAGGCGCACGTCGTGCTCGAACTCGGCCGGAATGAGCTGGCGGTAGTCGGGGAACTGCCCCTCGATGACCCGCGTGGTCAGGCGCACGCCGCCGATGCGGATTGTCGCCTGCTGCTCGCCCAGCGCGACGTCGACATCCGCGTCCTTCGCCTGGCCGGCGAGACGGGCGGCCTCGCCCACGGCACGCGCCGGCAGGATGGCTTCGCGGGTGTCCTCGGGCGGGGAGTCAAGCGGGACCGTGCGAACGGCGAGCCGGTAGCTGTCGGTGGCGGCCATGGTGAGACCGTCGGGGCCGATGCGCACGAGCACGCCGGTGAGCACCGGGCGCGTCTCGTCGCGCGACGCTGCGCGCACCACACGGTCGGCGCACTCCACAAACCTGGCGGCGGGGATGGCGAAGCCCAGACCATTGTCGGAGGGGAGCTCCGGGTACTCGCCGGCCTGGTGGCAGTTGAGGCTGAACGACGAACCGCCGCCCGAGATCTGCACCTGGCCTTCGTTCTGGTTGTGCACCAGCGACACAGGGCCGGGAGCCATGCTGCGCACGAGGTCGGCCGCCAGCCTGGGCAGCACCACCGAGCCATGCTCCTCCACGCCGGCGTCGTCGAGCGGAACCCGCAGCGACACCTCCATGTCGGTGGCCGCGAGCTCCACCACGCCCTCTTCGGCGCGCAGCAGCACGTTGGCCAGCACGGGGATGGTTCCCTTGCTGGATGCTGCACGCGAGGCCATCGCGAGGCGGGCAGCGAGTTCATCGCGGGGGCAGGTCAGGCGCACCGGGTGAGCGTACCCGATGCCCGGGGCCCGGGGCGTACTCCACAGAAACAAAGGGTCACGAAGTACTTCTTCTTTCAAAGAAGAAGGGGGTAGTCACAACCGTAGGTCCTGTGGATACGGTGGAAAACACACGTTCTCGCTGCGTAACAGCATCTTTACGTCGTGGGATCTGCCTGTGGATAGCGGTGGACGACCTGCCTGGCCATGCACAGCCGTCCACAGGCGATATCCCCCACCACCACCGCCTGTTGAGGGGTGTGGACAGCACTGGCCTGAGTGCACAATCCATCCACATGCTGTCCACAGGACGCGTGCGGGAAACGATGCACGCCAGGCCGCGGGAAAACCCCGCTCGGAGCAGCAAAGGGTTGGGGGGCGCCGTGGAGTCTAGGAGGCGGACGGAGCGCTGCCGCGCCCCGTGAGCGATGCGGTGAGCGTCTGCACGGCCTCGTACACCGAGCCCTGCTCGCCCATCTGCTTCGTCATCTTCTGCACCGCGTAGATGACAGTGGTGTGATCCCGGCCACCGAAGGCGCGGCCAATGGCCGGCAGCGAAGCGTCGGTGAGCTCACGGCTGAGGTACATGGCCACCTGGCGGGGCTCCACCACGCGCTTGGTGCGCTTGTCGCCCACCAGCTCGTCGAGGGTGATTCCGTAATGCCTGGCCACGGCCTCCTGCACCAGGTCGATACGCACCTCATCGTCGCCACCGGGGAACAGGTCGACCAGCACCTCCTGCGCCAACTCCACGGTGACGGGTCGGCCCGAGATGGACGAGTGCGCCACCACCCGGATGAGCGCACCCTCCAGCTGCCGCACATTGGTGCTCACCCGCGCCGCGATGTACGACAGCACCTCGGGGTCGCGGATCTGGTACCCGTCGGCCTGCACGCGGTTGCGCAGAATTGCGATGCGCAGCTCCAGGTCGGGCGGCTGGATGTCGGTGATGAGACCCATCTCGAACCGCGAGCGCAGGCGGTCCTCCAGCGTCTTGATGGCGCTGGGCGGGCGGTCGCTCGAGATGACGATCTGCTTGCCGCTCTCGTTCAGCGCGTTGAAGGTGTGGAAGAACTCCTCCTGCGTCTGCTCGCGCCCCTCCAGCATCTGGATGTCGTCGATGAGCAGGATGTCGGTGCTGCGGTAGCGATCCTTGAACGATCGGATTCCACCGTCGCGAAGCGCGTTGATGAACTCGTTGGTGAAGGTCTCCACCGACACGTAGCGCACCGAGAGACCCGGGTGGTTCTCGGCCGTGTAGTGCCCGATGCTGTGCAGCAGGTGCGTCTTGCCCAGGCCCACGCCGCCGTAGATGAACAGCGGGTTGTAGGCCTTCGCCGGCGCCTCGGCCACAGCCATCGTGGCGGCGTGGGCAAAGCGATTGCTCGGCCCCACCACGAAGGTGTCGAAGGTGAAGCGCCCCTGAAGGCGCGCACCGATACCGCTCGAGTCGGCCCTTGCCACCGACGCCGCGTAGCCGGCGGACGGCGGAACAATCGGCTCGGGAGCAGGAGAGTCGGGCACCACGGCGTCACCGACGAGCGGGGGAACCACCTCGACGGCGACGGTCACGTCGTTGCCCACCACCTCGAACAGGGCGTCGCGCACGAGGGCGTCGTAGCGCTGCACGATCCACCCGCGGGCGAACTCGGTCTCCACGCCGATGCGGAAGCGGCCATCGTCGAACCCGAGGGGCCGTGCCCGCTCGAAGGTGAGGTTGTAGGTGGCACCATTCAGCGCCGAGCGCAGGCGCTCGCGCACCTGGTCCCAGATCTCCGCCAGCCGCTCGGGCGACGAGTCCATGATGATCGGAACGGTTCCGCCCATGGCCTAGAAGAGCGTCGCCACGATCGCGGCGCCCCGCTCGGTGAGTACGCGCCCGCCGTCGGCGAACCGGGCCACCAGGCCACGGTGCTCCAACAGCACCAGTTCGCGACCCACCACACCCAGGGGCAGCCCGAGCTCGCGGGCCATGGCCTCCGGGTGCGCGGGCGCCATCTCCAGCAGTAGCGCCAGCAGACTGCGCTGGGCGTCGCTGGGCTGACCGGGCAGCGCGGCGTCGTCCGGCGCGGGCGGCCCATCGATGCTGATGGTCACCACGCAGCCACCACCGAGGTTGTCGTGGATCTCGAGGGTGCCGCCCTCTGCTGCCACCAGGCCCTGCGCCAGTGCCAGCCCGGATCCCGCGCCGCGCACCACGGAGCGGATGTGCTCGTTGGCCGTGGTGTAACCGGGCTCGAGTGCGCGGCGCGGCTCGGCGATGCCGGGGCCGCGGTCGCTGACGCGGACGGTGCGCCCGGCGTCCAGCACCGTCACCAGCGCGTCGGTGAAGCCGGCGTGGATGAGGTTCTCGATGATCTCGCGCAGTGCGAGCGGGGGAACCGACGAGACCTGTGCCACACAGGCGAAGGTCGACTCGATGATGGCCGCGGGCTCGATGTCGCGGATCTCGGTGATGAGCGGGGGCTCAAGCGCCGCCCGGTGCACGGCCACCCGCACCACGAGCGTGGTCCCGCGCAGGGCGTCGTCGGTGAGCGTGTCGGGCAGGTTCGTGGTCATACAGGAGGCGGCACGCTACCAACGGGATATGGACCGAAACGGCCGGATTGCGGCCTGTGGACAACTGAAGTGGGTGTGAGCGGGAAAATTGAGTACGTCGGAATGAAATTCGAGGACCGCAGCCCGGCATCGATGCCCCCTGAGCAGGGATAATGTGAGTTATCCACAGGAATGTCCACAACTGTGGATCATTTGGGGTTTGTAAAGCCCCCGACGGCGTCGGATGATGCCCCCGGGACCGGTGGTATGTGCGGCTGCCCGCAAGTGGTACTGTGCCGCCGTTCATAGCCCGAAGGAGCATCAGGCCCAGTGAAGAGGACATACCAGCCGAATACGCGGAAGCGTAAGAAGACGCACGGCTTCCGCAAGCGCATGTCCACGCGTGCGGGACAGGCGATTCTCAAGCGCCGCCGTGCCAAGGGCCGCGCCCGGCTCTCGGCCTAGGTTCTGGCCCCGTGCCGGACGGGGCACGCGCTCCGAGGGAGAAGCGTCACCGGGTCACCAGGTCCGGTGACTTCGATGCCATCTACCGACGTGGCCGCTCTGCGGCCGGCCGGCACCTCGTGGTGTACGCATTCGACCGTGGGGAGGGCGATCCGCCCCGCCTCGGCCTGTCCGTGGGCAAGCGTGTTGGCGGCGCCGTGGAGCGCAACCGCGTGAAGCGCGTGCTGCGGGAGGAATTCGCGCGAATTGCCGACGGCCTGCAGCCGGGCGTCGACTACGTGGTCATCGCACGCCCCGGCGTGCACGAGTACGTCGAGGAGCGCGGATCGCGTGCCCTGGGCGAGCGGCTCGGCGAGCTTGCCGAGCGGGTGACGAAGGCTGCCGCATGAAGGCATCCCTCATCGGCGCCGTGCGGTGGTATCAGCGGCACATCTCCACCATGTTCCCGCGGCGCTGCAAGTATCACCCCACATGCTCGGAGTACGCCGTCGAGAGCATCCAAATGTTCGGTGTGAGCAGGGGAATCGTCCTCGCGACGTGGCGCCTGCTCCGATGTAACCCCTGGAGCTCGGGTGGCGTTGACTACCCGGCCGACCAGCACCTGTTCGGAGCGCGATGAACCCCTTGGACCTCCTCGAAGCGCCAATGCGCGCCGTGCTCGAGTTCTTCCACGGACTCGGGTTCACATGGGGCTGGGCCATCGTCATGCTCACCCTCCTGGTGCGGCTCATCCTGCTGCCCCTGTTCGTGAAGCAGTACAAGAGCGCCCGCCGCATGCAGGAAGTGGCGCCGCAGATGAAGGAACTGCAGCGGAAGTACAAGGGCAATAAGCCCAAGTTGCAGGAAGAAATGATGAAGTTCTACAAGGAGAACGACGTCAACCCGTTCGGCTCCTGTCTGCCGCTCGTGGCACAGGCGCCGGTCTTCATCGCGCTCTACTACACCCTTCGCAACTCCTCGCAGATCTTCCTGCAGGGCGGAGAGCCCACAGATCTCGGGTTCCTGCACGCGATCCCCAACATCACGCTGCCGCTCGACCAGGTGGGTTGGGCCGTCATCCCGCTTGTCGTGGTGTACGCCCTTTCGCAGCTGATCTCGTCCGAGCTGTCGGCCACCGCCGCCATGAGCAAGAACCAGCGCTGGCTCATGCGCGTGCTGCCGCTCGGCATCGTGTTCTTCGTGTTCCAGTTCCCGGTGCCGTCCGGTGTGGTCATCTACTGGGCCACCACCAACCTGTGGACTGCCGGGCAGCAGCTGGTGCTGAAGCGCCGCATCGAAGCCGAGATCGAGGCCAGCGAGGCGGCCGACAAGGCGGCCGGCGTGAAGAAGTCTGACGACACCGATGTTGTCGACGAGGCCCCGGAGGACGTCGCAGAGGACGCTGCGGGCGACGCCGCCGTCGCCACGACGGCCGCAGTGGTGGCCCCCGAGACGCGCCGCGGCACGCCGAAGCGGCGCAGCAAGCGCGCGGCAGAG
>CANGAY010000033.1 GCA_947451735.1 Actinomycetota bacterium | reverse complement strand
GCCCGGTGGCTTCAGCGCGGTGTACCCCGAGTTCGGGCAGATGGAGACGCTCGGCCTGTGCCGCCGCGGGTACTTCGTGGAGGGCCTCGGCGGCGCGCAGTTCGCGCTGCCCGGCGCCATCGACCGCCTGCGCGACCTGCGCGTGGACCGCCTGGAGGACGAGGAGCCCGACGTGCTCATCCTGGGTGCCGCCGATCCGGCACAGCCCTACGGCGCGGCTCTGCCGTGGCCGAAGCGCGAGGGCGGCCGGTCGCCTGCCCGCGTGTTCGGTGCGCAGGTGGTGCTGGCCGACGGCGTGCCCGTGGCCCATGTGGAGCGCGGCGGCAAGACGCTCACCACGCTGGTGGACCCGGATCACCCGTTCATGGAGCCGGCCCTGCGTGCGCTTGTGGCCTGGGTGCGGGCCGACCGCGCGCGCCGGCTGCGCATCGAGCGCATCGACGGTGGCCCGGCGCCAGATGCCGCGGTGCGTCCGGCCATGGAGCGCGCCGGGTTCCGCACGGGCCTTCGCGGCCTCGAGGCGGGTGACTGATGCCCGCGGGTCAGGTGAGTCACCGCAATGCCATCGTGCTGACCGACGCCATCGCGGGCCGGCCCCTCACGCTGATCGAGGCGCCGGAGCCCCGGCTCGGACCGCAGCGCATCGCCGAGCGATTGGCCGGTGACACGCTCGACCACATGGAGGCCCGCGGCAAGCACCACCTGTTCCGGTTCGCCAGCGGACGGGTGCTGCACTCGCACCTGCAGATGAGTGGCAAGTGGCGGGCGTACCCCGCGGGCACCGACATCCCGCGCGGTGGCCTGTGGCTGGCACTGCACACCGACCGGGCGATCGTGGCGCAGTACCGCGGCCCCGTGATGCGTCTGCTCGAACCCGGCGAGCCCCTGCCCCGCATCGCCGAGGTGGGGCCCGACCTGCTGGGCGACGACGCCGACCCCGAGGCCATCGGCCTGCGCCTGCTGGCCGTGGAGCCCACGCGCGCCGTGGGCGATGCCGTGATGGACCAGCGCGTGATGAGCGGCATCGGCAACGTCTACAAGAGCGAGACGCTTTTCCTGGCGGGCATCGACCCATGGCGGCCCGTGGGGTCGCTCACCGACGACGAGTGCCGGGCCATCGGCCGTATCGGCGCCGACCTGCTGGCGCAGGGCGTGCGCGACCGCGGGCGCATCACCACCTACCGGGCGCCAATGGCCACGCGCGGACGGCGCGACGGCACCTGGGTGTACGGCCGCAGGGGCCGCGCATGCCGCGAGTGCGGCACGCCCATCCGCAGCCGCGGGCAGGGCGATGCCAACCGCGCGACGTACTGGTGTGTGACATGCCAGCGATGAAGACACCCACCGACATCAGCACGCAGCGCCTGGAGTTCTTCTCGGACGCCGTGCTGGCCGTGGCCATCACCCTCATGGTGCTGCGCATCAGCCCGCCCGTGCAGGGGCCGGGGCAGTCGGAGTGGGAGGCGTTCAACGACCAGACGATCCCGGCGATCATCTACTTCCTCATCACCTTCGCGGTCATCGTCGAACTGTGGCGTCACCACCACGACATCTTCGAGCGCATGCCCGAGCGCGCCACGCCACGGCAGATGGCGTTCAACATGGCCTTCCTGGCCACGGTGTGCCTCATCCCGTTCGGGCTCGAGTACTACACCAACTCGCCGCTCACCATGTTCAGCACCGCGGTGTACGCGGTGCTGCTGGCCCTGCCCACGCTGTGTCTGGGCCTGCTGGGCTGGGACGTCACCGACGAGGTGCCGTGGGGGGCCATCCGGATCTCGATCATCTTCCTGCTGGCCGTGCCGCTCACCCCGCTGCTGGGCAGCTGGGCGCTGATCGTGTGGATCATCGACCTGCCGCTCAGGGCGTTGATCGACCGCCGCAAAAGGGCCTAGGGAAAGGCGGGCGGCACCGGATCGCGCGCCCGGTCGGCAGCGCGGCGGTCCTGCAGTTCCGCACTCGTCTCGCCGCCGATGAGCACCGTGAGCCCGGTGAGGTACAGGAACACCAGGAAGATCACCACCACGCCGAGTGATCCGTACACGCGGTTGTACGAACCGATGTGATCGACGTAGAGCCGGAAGAGGTTGGCCACGATGAGCCAGCCCACCACGCCAACCAGCGCACCCAGCACGGCGCTGCGCCAGCGCAGGCCGTCGTCGTTGGGCGCGAAGCGGTAGAGCATGACCAGATAGGCCCAGAAGATGATGGCGCTGAGCAGCCCCACCAGCAGCTGCGTGGCCAACTGGCTGAACGCCGAGGCATTGACCTGATCGAAGCCCCAGCGGATGACGGCCGGGCCGAGCACGGCCATGACGGTGGTGAGCGCGAACACCAGGGCGGTGATGGCCGCCAGCGCCAAGGCGCGCGCCTTGCCCTTCACCCACGGGCGGTGCGGGCGCTGCAGGGCGTCATCGAGCCCATCGGTGATCGAGCCGGTGACGTTGCCGGCAAGCCACAGCCCGGTGATGAGACCGATGCCGAGGAACAGGGCCGACTGCGAGGTGCTGGCAGACGCCGACTTGAGCAGGCCGTCCAGGAAGTTCGCGAGCTGGTCGGGGATGGTGCCACGGGCGCGGTTGACCACCTCGGCGTAGTCGTCGGGCGTGGCGACGAGGCCGAGCACCGAGACCAGCACGAACACGAACGGGATGGACGCCAGGAACGACACGTAGGCGAACTGGCTGGCACGGGCCATCTGCCCGTGCCGGGCAACCCGCCCCGTGACGGCGACGGTGAGGCTCCACACCCTCCGGAACGCGCGGGTCACGCGACCGGCCACCCGCGGGCTACCGCGACTGCGACAGCAGCACGGCCAGGTCGGCGTACGAGAGGCCCTCGGATCGCTCGGGCAGGCCCAGGTCGTGGTCGAGCGCCGCGGCCAGCGCGCGGGCGCGCAGCAGCACGGCGTCGTGCACGGGCTGCCCCGGCGCGGCATCGGCGATGCGCTTGGCCTCGTTGCGCAGCTGGTTGAGGTCGGCAGCCGGCGAGTTGAACACGGGCTTCTCGGCCGGTGTCCACGTGGGCGCCGTGGTTTCGGGAGTGTTCTCGGTGGTCACGCGCACCACCATATCGCGGCGGTGGCGATCAGGCGTCGTCGCGCGGGCTGGCCACCGGGCGCGGGGCGGCCTGCTCCATCAGCGCCACCTGGCTGCTGAACGCCGGCACGCCCTCGTCGGGGCGCCGGCGCGTCCATGCCCCGTCGGGGTGCAGCACCCACGCATTGCTGGTGTCGGCGAGCATCAGGTCGAGCATGCCCACCAGCTCGTCGGCCAGCACCGGGTCCCCCACCGGCGTGATGAGCTCCACGCGGTCGTCGAGGTTGCGGGCCATGAAGTCGGCCGAGCCCATGAGCACGCGGCGCTCGTCGCCGCTGTCAAAGGCGAACACGCGGGAGTGCTCGAGAAAGCGCCCCACCACCGACGACACGCGGATGTTCTCGCTCACGCCCACCACGCCCGGCAGGAACCCGCAGATTCCGCGGATGACCAGCTCGATGGGCACGCCGGCCTGCGATGCGCGGAAGAGCGCCCGGGTGAGCGGACCGTCGATCATCGAGTTGAGCTTCATGCGGATGTGCCCCGGGCGCCCCTCCAGCTGCCCGGCGGTGACCCACTCGATCTGGTCGATCATCTGGTCGCGCAGGTGCTCGGGCGCCACGAGTGCGGTGCGGTACCGCGGCGCCTGCGAGAAGCCGGTGAGGTAGTTGAAGAGGTCGGCGACGTCGTCCACCACCTCCTCGCGGCACGTGAACAGCCCGATGTCGGTGTAGAGCCGTGCCGTGGTGGGGTGGTAGTTGCCGGTGCCGATGTGGGCGTAGCGGCGCAGGCGGTTGCCCTCGCGTCGCACCACCAGACACAGCTTGGCGTGGGTCTTGAGCCCGGGCAGGCCGTACACCACGTGCACGCCGGCACGCTCGAGGGCCTTGGCCCAGCGGATGTTGCGCTCCTCGTCGAACCGGGCCTTCAGCTCCACCAGGCACACGGTGCCCTTGCCGCGCTCGGCCGCGCGGATGAGCGCGGGCACGATGGGCGTGTCGCCCGACGTGCGGTAGAGCGTCTGCTCGATGGTCACCACGTCGGGATCCTCCGACGCCTCGCGCACGAACCGCGCCACGCTGGCCTCGAACGAGTCGTACGGGTGGTGCACCAGGATGTCGCCGCGGCGGATCTCGTTGAAGATGCCCACCTCGTCGCCGCCATCCAGCAGGCGCGCGGGCTCACGCGGCTCCCACGGCGCGTCCTTCAGGTCGGGGCGGTCGATGCCCACCACCTGCCACAGGCACGTGAGGTCAAGCAGTGCCGAGATCGGATAGACGTCCGGATCCTCGACGCCGAGACCCGCCTTGATCTCCTCGAGCAGCGTCTGGCTGCTGCCTGCCTCCACCTCAAGGCGCACGGGGCCGCCGAAGCGGCGGCGACTGAGCTCGCGCTCCACCGCGTTCAGCAGGTCGTCGGCCTCGTCGCTGATGCTGAAGTCGGCGTCGCGCGTGACGCGGAAGAACACGCGGCGGCGGATCTCCATGCCCGGGAAGAAGTCGTCGAGGTTGGCGGCGATGATCTGCTCAACCGGCACAAGGGCGTCACCCGCGCGCACCAGGCGGGGCACCATCTTGGGCACCTTGATGCGCGCGAACCGCGACTCGCCGGTGCGCGGGTCGTGCACGTCGAGCCCCAGGTTGAGCGCGAGGCCGCTGATGTACGGGAAGGGCAGCCCGGGACCGACGGCGAGCGGGATGAGCACGGGGGCCACCTCGCGCTCGAAGCGGCGATCGAGGTCGGCGCGGTCCTCGGCCGGCAGGTCCTCCAGATTGGTCACCACGATGCCCTCGCGCACCAGCTGGGGACGCACGGAGTCGCGCCAGCAGGCGGCCTGGCGCTGGATGAGTTCGAGCACCCGCTGGCGGATGCGCGCCATCACCTCTTCGCGCGGCAGCTGGTCGGGCGTGCTCGACGGGCGCCCGGCCTCGATGGCATCCAGCACGCTGGCCACGCGCACCATGAAGAACTCGTCGAGGTTGCTCGAGAAGATGGCCAGGAACTTCGCGCGCTCGAGCAGCGGCTGCGACTCGTCCTCGGCCAGTTCGAGCACGCGCGAGTTGAAGTCGAGCCACGAGAGCTCGCGATTGACGTAGAGGCGCGGATCCGTGAGGTCGCGCGGCTCGGTTCCGCTGGTGGTGGTCACGGGGCAAGGATTGCCCATTTGCCCACGCGCTTCCACCGCCGTTGGCGTTTGTGCAACGCCCGCGGGCTAGTTCGAGACCGTCACCTGCAGGTGGTAGCGCGGCCGCACGATGCGCTGGGCGCCCGCCAGACGCACCTCGAGTACGTAGTCGCCGGCCTGCGAGGCCCGGTACCTGAGGTTCTCGACGCTGCCGCGATTGACCGCCCCCATGGCCAGCCACTGGCGGGGGAACGTGGTGTCGCTCTTGATGGCCGGGGCACCGGGGCGCCACACGTAGAGGTCGACGTCGGAGTTGTTGCTCACGGTGGCCTCGGCGGTGAGCACCTGCCCGGCCTCGAGGTGCACCACGGCGTCGTCGCGCAGGTCGGCCCACGTGCGAAGGCGCCCGTAGCGCTCGCCCTGGGTCTGCCCCTTCGCGATGAGCGCGGGCAGCAGGCGGGCGTTGGGCGGGTCGTCGTCGGGCTCGGCGGCGTCGGGCAGCGGTGTGCGGGTGCGCAGCGCCTTCACCAGATTGACCACACCCGTGCCGCGGGCACGATCGACCGCCGATGCCGGATTGCCACCCGACGACATGATGAGGTCCGTCACCTGCGCGGGGCTCAGCGTGGGGCGCGCGGCCAGAATGCGGGCCGCCACGCCACTGATGACGGCAGCGGCCATGGATGTGCCGCTGCGCGTCTCGAAGCGCGCGTTGAGATCGTGACTGCTCGAGAGGATGTCCTGCCCCGGAGCGGCGATGGCCACCTGCAGGCCGCGTGTGGACTCGGGCAGTGGCTGGCCCGACGGATCGACTGCGCCAACTGCGAGCACGTGGCGGTAGGCGCCCGGATACTCCTTGGCATCGGTGCCGGTGTTGCCGGATGCGGCGATGACCAGCGCGCCGGCGCGGGTGGCATCGTCAATGGCCGATTGCTCCACCTTCGAGTAACCCGCCCCCTGCACGCTCAGGTTGATCACCTTCGCACCGCGCGAGATGGCGTACCGGATACCGGACGCCAGGGCCTGGGCCGACGTGCTGCCCTGGGCGTCGGCGATCTGCACCGGCAGGATCGACACCCCGGGGCTCGTCGCGGTGCCGGATGCCACCGTGGCGATGATTCCGGCCACGTGCGTGCCGTGCCCCTCCGGGTCGACCAGCGCATTGCCACCGCTCACAAACGACATGGCGCCGGTTGCGCTGATGCGCCCCTGCAGCCCGGCGGCCCCCTGCTGCACGCCCGTGTCGAGCACGGCGACCACAGGTGTGTTGATCGGGGACGTCACCCCCACCCAGCGGATGAGGCGCAGGTACGGCTGGGCGGCCAGTGTGGCGGCGTCGGGGTCCACCTGCATGGGCACACGGGCCGACATGTGCACCGGGGCGACGAGCGCGGCCACCGGTGGCGCCGCGTGCATGGCCATCACGACTTCCTCGCGAAGGCCACGAACACGAGGCCCGCGATGAGCACGATGCCCACCACCACCGCCACGAGGATCCCGAACCCGATGACCAGCGGGATGGCGATGAGAATGGCCTGCGCGCCACCGAGGATGATGAGCACGTCGCGGCCGAGCCCCGGGCCCACGCGGCCCAGCAGCCCGGCACAGGCGGCCAGCACGATGGCGCCGCCCAGAATGACCCACAGGAGCGACGGACGCCACACCAGCAGCAGCACGGCCTCGGCCGCGGCCAGCAGCACGGCGAACAGCAGGCGTCGCCCGAGCAGCGCCCGGTGCCACTTCGCCCCCGGTCCCCGGGGCTCCTCATCGATCACCAGCTGAAATTCCGACACGGGGCGAGGGTAACAGCGGTATCCACGGCCACGGTTCCGCACGGGCGCGGTGCGACCGCGGGCGCCGGAGCCCGTGATTGACTACCCCGCATGATTAACGGACCCG
>CANGAY010000032.1 GCA_947451735.1 Actinomycetota bacterium | reverse complement strand
CGCCCTCAACGGGCAGGTGGCGGTGGCGAAGACCCATGATGACGTCGCCGTCGCACCAGGCCGACACCTCGAGCACGTCGGGCAGGGTCTCGCGCTCCACCACCAGGGAGTGGTAGCGGGTGGCGGTCATGGGGTCGGGCAGGCCCGCGAACACACTGCGGCCGTCGTGGGCGATCTCGCTGGTCTTGCCGTGCACGGGCTCGGCGCCGCGCACCACCGTGCCGCCGAAGGCCTGGCCGATGGCCTGATGCCCCAGGCACACACCCAGGATGGGAACCTCGCCGGCCATCTCGCGGATCACCTCGAGCGAGATGCCCGCCTCGTCGGGCGTCTTCGGGCCCGGGGAGATGACCACGTGCGTGGGCTTCAGATCGCGGATGCCGTCAACCGTGATCTGGTCGTGGCGGTACACGTCAACCTTCGCCCCGGCCTCGGCCAGATACTGGAAGAGGTTGTACGTGAACGAGTCGTAGTTGTCGACGATGACGACGTGGGGCTGGCTCACCAGTTCTCCTGCTGTGCCGAGACCTCGATGGCGCGGAACATGCCCGCTGCCTTGCGCTGGGTCTCCTCGAACTCGGCGTCGGGGTTGCTGTCGGCCACCACGCCCGCCCCGGCCTGCACGTGGCAGCGGCCGTCCTTGCACACGATGGTGCGGATGGTGATGCAGGTGTCGAGGTTGCCGTCGAAGCCGATGTACCCCACCGCGCCGCCGTAGGGGCCGCGCTTGGTGGGCTCCAGTTCATCGATGATCTCCATGGCCCGCACCTTGGGCGCGCCCGACAGCGTGCCCGCGGGGAACGTGGACTTGAGCGCGTCAACGGCGCGGCGGCCGTCGGCCAGCGCACCCACCACGCTGCTCTCGATGTGCATGACGTGGCTGTAGTACTCGACCACCATCAGGTCCTTCACCCGCACGCTGCCCGGGGTGCACACACGCCCCAGGTCGTTGCGCCCCAGGTCGACCAGCATCACGTGCTCGGCACGCTCCTTGGGGTCGGAGAGCAACTCCTCGGCCAGCGCCAGGTCCTCGGCGCGGTCGACGCCGCGCTGGCGGGTGCCGGCGATGGGGCGGGTCTCCACCACGCCGTCGGTGACCTTCACCAGCATCTCGGGTGACGACCCGGCAAGCGCCACGTCGCCGGTGTCGATGAAGAACATGTACGGCGACGGGTTGACCGTGCGAAGCCCGCGGTACACGGCGAAGGGCTCCAGCCCCACCGTGGCCGAGAAACGCTGCGAGGGCACCACCTGGAAGGCGTCGCCGGCGTACACGTACTCGCGCACCGTCTCGACGGCGTCACAGAAGCGGTCGTGGCCGATGTTGCTCTCCACCGGGCCGATGTCGGCCGGTGCGTGCGGCCGCAGCGGGGGCACGGGGCCCTGGAGCGTGGCCTTGATGGCCGCGATGCGCGCCACGGCCCGGTCGTACTCGGGCGCCACGTCCACGCCCTCGGCCACCGGGCACGGCACGATGATGGTGGTGGAGCGGCGCAGGTGGTCGAACAGCACCACGGGCCCGGTGAGCATCATCACCATGTCGGGAATGCCCAGGTCGTCGTGCGGCACGTGGGGCAGGTGCTCCACCGTGCGCACCAGGTCGTAGCCGAAGAAGCCCACGGCGCCGCCCCAGAACGCCAGCTCGGTGGCCGGCGGGGCCATCTTCACGTCGTCCACGATGCTCTGCACGGTGCCGAAGGGATCGGCCGGGTCGAGGGCCTCCTCGGTGCCGTCATCGCGGCGCATGGTGAGGGTGCCGTCGCGCGCCGTGATGACCGCCTGCGGATCGACCCCGATCATCGAGTAGCGACCGAGGCGCTGCCCCTGCTCCGCCGACTCGAGCAGGAAGCACGGCCCGGAGTCGCGCAGTTTGAGCATGGCCGCGACGGGCGTCTCGAGGTCGTCGAGGTACGTGTGGGCAAGCGGCACCTGCCGGTACGTGCCGGCCTGCGCGCTCGCCTCATCGCGCGACGGCGTCACCACCAGGCCGTCACCCGACGGCCGCGCGGGCACGTCGATGCGGAGGGTGGTCACCCCTCCTCCCGCCTCCGGGATGCCAGCTCCTCGGCAACCTCCGACAGCCGGATGTCCTGCGACTGCCACAGCACCATGAGGTGGTACAGCAGGTCGGCGCTCTCGTAGATGAGCTGCTCGCGCTCCTCGCCCTTGGCGGCGATGGCCACCTCGGTGGCCTCTTCGCCCACCTTCTTGCACATGGTGTCGATGCCCTTGGCCATGAGGTGCGCGGTGTACGAGCTCTTGGGGTCGGCGTCCTGCACCCGCTCCCGGATGATGGCCTCGAGGTCGGGCATCATCGCGAAGCTGGCGTTGTCGGCACCCACGTCGCCCTGCAGCGGCACGTGGAAGCAGCTGGTCTCGCCCGTGTGGCAGGCGGGGCCCGCCGGGATGACCGACACAACGATGGCGTCGCTGTCGCAATCGGTTGCGATGCCCGCGACCTCCTGCGTGTTGCCGCTGGTGGCGCCCTTGTTCCACAGCTCCTGACGTGACCGGCTCCAGAACCACGTCTGGCCCGTCTCGAGGGTCTTCTCGAGCGAGTCGCGGTTCATCCACGCCACCGTGAGCACGCGACCGGTGTCGGCGTCCTGCACCACGGCCGGCACCAGGCCGTCGTCGTTGAATGCGATGTCGTCAATGCTCACGCCGCCACCCCCATCAGGGTCTCCACCATCAATCCGGCCGCATTCGTCGAAACCCGCTGGGCACCTGCATCGAGCAGGGCGATGGCCGCATTCACCTCGTCAATGCCCCCGGCCGCGATGATGCCCACCTCCACGGGCAGCGCGTCGCGCATGATCTCCACGTCAACCGTGCGGGCGCCACCGGCCACGCCCGTGGCCGTGACGGCGAAGTCGGCGCCGGCAAGCGCCACAACCCCGCAGGCGCGGCGCAGCAGGCGCTCGCCCAGCATGGGGGCCTCCACCACCGCGCGCACCATCACGTGGCTGCTGGTGGCATCACGCGCGGCGTCAACGGCCGCACCCAGATCGGCACGTGCGCGGCCCAGGCGGCCCGAGAGCAGCGCGGAGATGTCCATGACCACATCCACCTCGCGGGCGCCGGCGGCCACGGCCGCACGCACGGCACGGGCCTTCACCTCGGTGTCGTCGCTGCCGAAGGGGAAGCTCACCACGGTGCCCACCTTCACGTCGCCCCCGCGAAGGGCATTGGCCGCCTGCGCGGTCATCACCGGCGGCACGATGACGCTGGCCACGTGCAACTGCGCGGCGGCGGCGCAGTGGCGCGCCAGATCGTCGGCCGTGACACCCGCCCTGATGAGCGTGAAGTCGAGGCTCTTCGCCAGTTCGCGGGCCCTCAACGGGCGCGCGTATCGAAGGGGTCGGGCATGGCGCGGAAGTATAGGCCCGCGCTAGAGACCGAGCCGGTCGAGCATGGCATCGTCACGGCGCCAGCGGGGACGCACCTTCACCTGCAGATCGAGGTGCACCGGCTGCTTGAAGAAGTCCGACAGCACCATGCGCGCCTGGGTGCCGATGTCGCGGATCATGGTGCCGCCCTTCCCCACCACGATGCCCTTCTGGCTCTCGGCCTCCACGTAGATGTAGGCCTCGATGCGGATGCCCTTCTTGGCATCGGTGATGTCCTCCACGTGCACGGCCAGCGCGTGGGGAACCTCGTCGCGCATGCGCTGGATGGCCGCCTCGCGGATCATCTCGGCAGCCATCTCGTCCTGCGTCTGGTCGGTGGTGACGCCCTCGGGGAAGTACAGGGGACCCTCGGGCAGCAGCGCCGGGAACTCCTCGCGCAGGGCGTCGAGCCCCTCGCCCGTGAGGGCGCTCACCGGATGCAGGGCCACGAAGTCGGGCAGCAGTTCGGCCGCCTGCACGATTGCGCGGGCCACCACGTCGCGCTCCACGCGGTCCACCTGATTCACCACGATCACCACCGGCAGGCCGCTGGCCTTGAGGCGCTCGGCGATGAAGCGATCGCCCCGGCCGATCTCCTCGGCGGCGTTCAGCAGGAACAGCGCGGCGTCGGTGTCGGTGACCGTGCGGTCCACGGTCTCCTGCATACGCTCGGTCAGGCGGTCGGCGGGGCGCTGGAACCCGGGCAGATCGAGCAGCACAGCCTGCCAGCCCTCACCGCGCGCAACGGCCAGCACGCGGCGGCGCGTGGTCTGCGGACGGTCACTCACCGCGGCCACGTGCGCGCCCGCAAGGGCGTTGGCCAGCGTGCTCTTACCCACGTTGGGGCGGCCCGCCAGTGCGACGAGGCCCGAGTGCAACGGCGTCATGTCAACCCCATATCTGGAAGAGCAGCAGTGTGACCCCGGCCCCGAGCACGGCACCGGCCACCACCTCCACCACCGAGTGGATTCCGGCCTCAACGCGCGACTGCGCCACCAGCAGGGCCATGAGGAACGCGAGCGTGCTGATGAGCGCGGCGTGGGTCCACGGGGCCACCACCAGCGTGATGGCCATCCATGCGGCGAAGGCGGCGGCGGCGTGGCCCGACGGGAACCCGCCGCGAAGCGGTGTGCCCCGGCCCACATAGGCCTTGACGGCAATCGCGACCAGCAGTGTGACGCCCAGGGCGATGACCACAACGTGCGTCGGCGCCTGACGGGCGCCGCGCAGCAGATTGCGGCCGGGCTCGGTGAGGCGGCCGTAGAGCACCAGGTAGGCGATGGCCAGCGCGCAGGCGGCGGCGATGAGCACCGCGCCCGCGGCCACGTCCTTCGCCACCTTCACGAGGGGGTGATAACTGGTGATGACCGCGTCAACGGCCGCCTCGATTGCGGTGTTGAACATCTCGGCCACCAGCACAAGGCCCACGGCGCCAACGAGCGCCAGCAACTCCAGACGGCTCACGCCAAGCATGAGGGCGAGGATGAACACGAGGGTGCCCGCCGCCACGTGGATCTGCATGTTGCGCTGGGTGCGCAGCACGAACACGATGCCCTCGAACGCCCAGGTGAACGACCAGCGAAGCGATCCCTGCTTCGGCAGTGCGCCCTGGCGCGGGCGCCTGAGCAGGCGCTGGACCGGGCGCTGTTCGTCGGGTTCGCTCACGCGGGCTCCCCTGCCGCGGCGTCGGCCGCATCGGCGGCGTCCACGATGTCGTCCTGCAGCGCCAGCATCTCGCCGTCATCCACCTCGTGGTCGTAGCCCACCAGATGCAGCAGGCCGTGCACGGCCAGCGTGGTGAGGGGCTCCTCCGCGGCGTCGGGGCAGATGATGATGTCGCCCAGTTCCGGCGGCGGGCCGTCGTCGGGCCAGTCAAGCGCCTCGGGGCCGTCCACGGGGAACGAGAGCACGTCGGTGGGCGTGGGCTTGTCGCGGTGCTCGCCGTTAATGCGGGCCATCTCGTCGGGGCCGATGACCATGAGGCCCACCGTGGCGCGCTCCACGCCCACCCGGGCGCAGGTGAAGCGCACGCGTGCGGCGAGCGCGTCGAGGTCAACCGGGCCCACGCCGTCGGCCACCGATGCCTCGATCTCGATCAGGGCCGCACGCCCCAGGTCTGGTCGCCTTCCTCGTGCACGCGATAGGCCTCGACGATGCGCTGCACCAGCTTGTGGCGCACCACGTCCTCGTGCGAGAAGCGCACCACGGCGATGTTGGGGATGCCGCCGAGCACCTGCTCGATGTCGGCAAGGCCGCTGCGCCGGTCGCGCGGCAGGTCGACCTGGGTCACGTCGCCGGTGACCACCACGGTGCTGCCGAAACCGAGGCGCGTGAGGAACATCTTCATCTGCTCGACGGTGGTGTTCTGCGCCTCGTCCAGGATGATGAACGAGTCGTTGAGCGTGCGGCCGCGCATGAAGGCCAGCGGCGCCACCTCGATCTGCCCCCGCTCCATGTACTGCTGGGCGCGGTCGGCGTCGAGCATGTCGTGCATGGCGTCGAACAGCGGGCGCAGGTACGGGTCGACCTTCGCGGCCACGTCGCCGGGCAGGAAGCCCAGCTTCTCCCCCGCCTCCACGGCCGGCCGGGTGAGGATGATGCGGCCCACCTCGCGGCGGCTGAGGGCGGCGGCGGCGAGCGCCACGGCCAGATATGTCTTGCCCGTACCGGCGGGGCCGATGCCGAAGGTGATGGTGTTCTTGCGGATGGCGTCCACATAGGCCTTCTGGCCTGCGGTGGTGGGCGTGATGCTGCGCTGGCGGTGGCGCCACACCACGTCGCCCAGCAGCGCGTCGGGTCGGCCGGCCTGCTCGATGGCCGAGGCCACGGCCTCGATCATGGTGGGGGCCAGCGTGCGCCCCGAGTCGACCAGGCGCGCCAGTTCCTCCACCACCGCGGCGCCGCGCTCCACGCGGGCCTCGTCGCCCTTCAGCACCAGCTGGTTGCCGCGCAGGTCGATGTCGATGCCCAGGCGATCCTCGAGCGCACGGAGCACGGCGTCGTGCTCGCCCGCGAGTTCCACGGCCACGCGGTCGGCCACCTCCATCGAGCGCTCGGCCATCACATCGACTCCGACAGCGTGGTGCCGCCCATCACGTGCCAGTGCAGGTGGAACACGCTCTGCAGCGCGTCGGGGCCGTGGTTGGTGGTGACGCGGTAGCCCGATTGCTCGATGCCCTCCTGCGCGGCCACGTCGGCGATGAAGGCCAGCATCTGCGCGCGTTCCCCGGGGTCCAGACCGTCAACGCCGGCGATGGAGTGCACGTGGCGCTCGGGGATCACCAGCACGTGCACGGGCGCCTTGGGTGCGATGTCGCGGAAGGCCAGCATGCCGTCGGCGCGGCGCACCACGTCGGCCGGGATCTCCCCGGCGACGATGCGGCAGAACAGGCAGTCGTCGCTCATGAGAGTCCCCCCATGTGATTCAGCGCCAGAGTGGCGGCCGCGATGGCGGCGGTTTCGGCACGCAGCACGCCCGCGCCCATGTGCGCGGCGGTGAAGCCGGCGGCCACGGCGGCGTCGGCCTCGGCGTCGGTGAACCCGGTGTCGCCCCCCACCAAAAGGGTCATCGGGGCATCCGGTGCGCGCCCGCCGACGACCTCGGCGAACGAATCGCCTGCACGGGGATCAAGGATGATCCCCTGCCCCGGAGCGGTGGTCTCGAGCACGTGCGCGAACGGTACCAACCCCATCGGAACCGGCCGCACGCCGCGGCCACTCTG
>CANGAY010000031.1 GCA_947451735.1 Actinomycetota bacterium | reverse complement strand
GTGTTCTCGCCCTTCGAGAACATCATCCGCTGGATGTCGCGCGGATCCTGCGCCCGCGCCATCACGTCCGCGAGACCGTCCACCGCGTGGACGGAATCGTCCCGGGCATTGGTGGCGTCGGTACCCATGCGGCTGAGTCTATTCCGTGACGGTCGCGGGCACGAGGGCGGGATCCCCCGCGATGCCGTCCAGCAGATCGCGTTCCGACACGATCACCTCGTCAACGCCGAGCGCGGTCATCGCCCCGAGCAGGATCGCCATGCCGTTCACGATCACATCGGCACGGTCCGGATGCATGCCGGGCATCGCACGGCGCTCGGCCAGAGGGAGCGCTGCAGCCTGGGCCAGCACGCGCTCGATGGCCGCCCGCGACAGGTGCTGGCGGTGGATCTCGGCGGGGTCGTACCCCCCGTTGCAGAGCGCGGCCGCCTGGGTGACGGTGCCTGCGAGCCCGATGACGGGGCCCGCTGCGGGGAACGCCGTGGTGGCATCGCGCACGAGGCGCTCCGCCTCGGCCCGGGCGCCCTCCACCGTGTCGCCGGCGTTGCGCACCACGCCGAGCGGCAGGCTCACCAGGTGCAGCGGACCCGACTCATCCCCGGCCACCACCTCGGTGCTGGCGCCACCGATGTCGATCATGCGGCATGGCCCGCCCGCGTCGCCCAGCGCCATCCGCGCGCCGCGGTAGGCCAGCGTGGCCTCCTCCGCACCGGTGGCGACCACCGGATCCACCCCCAGCCGACGGCGCACGACAGCGGCAATGGCATCGCCATTGGCCGCCTCGCGCACCGCGGCCGTGCCCACGGCCACCACGGGTGGGTGGCCGGCTGCCGCGATGGCCTCGGCGTACCCGGCAAGGCAGGCGTCAAGCCGGTCGAGGGCGTCCGCGGCGACGGTGCCATCCGCCGCAGCACCCTTGCGCAGGCCGGTGACGGTGGCGCGCCGCTCCCCCACCGCGCCCTGCGGGGTCATGCGCTCCAGCAGCAGCAGGCGGACCGAGTTGGAGCCGACGTCGAGGACGGCGGCACGCACGGTCATCGGCCGCGGAACTTGATGAGCGCGCGGATGCCTGCGAGCCAGCCGAGCGGACCGCTGATCTCGGCGAACGCCGTCTGGGCGTGCCGGAGGATGACCCGCAGCTCGGCCACAGACACGCGAAGCTGCTCGATCTCGTGGTTCAGCGTCTCCGCCCCGGCCTGCGCCCGGGCCACGCCGGCGTCGATGTCGCGCATGCCGGCGTCAATGCCCGCCTTGAGCGGCGCCACGCGCTTCGAGGTGTTCTTGACGGTGCGCCGCAGCAGCAGCGCCCGCACGGCCGCGTACGCGATGCCCGCCGCGATGAGCACGCCCATGAAGATGGCCGATCCACCGATGACCCAGCCCACGGGTGTCAGTGATCCCGCGCGCGGGCTGCGCGCGACATATGGGCGGCGGGATGCGTCACGGAGCGGGAGACTACCGGTGATGGGTTCCATTCCCGACATTCCTGCGGCGCGCATCCGGTGGGTGGATGTGTTCGCAACCCGCCCGCTCACCGGCAACCCGCTCGCCGTGGTGCTGTGCGACGTGCACCCGCCCGAGCGCGCGATGCAGGCGCTGGCCGCAGAACTTGGGCTGTCGGAGACCGTCTTCGCGGCGCGCGGCGAGCAGCCGTCGCTGCGCATCTTCACCCCCACCACCGAGATCCCGATGGCGGGGCATCCCCTGGTGGGAAGCGCCTGGGTGCTGCGCGCCGAGGGATGGACCGACGGAGACGCCGTGCTCCGTGCACCCGGAGGCGACGTGACGGTTGCCGCCGATGCGGACGGCGCGAGCATCACGCCACCCGCACCCCGGTACGGTGGTGAGGTGGACGCGCGCGCACTGGCGGCCGCACTCGGCCGGGTGGCCGATGGCACTGCGCCGATCTGGAATGCCGGCCTGTCGCAGGTGATGCTGCAGGTGGACGATCCGCAGGCGCTCGCCCCCGACCACTCCGCGGTGCATGCCCTTGGCGCCCGGGACGGCTGGGACGGCGTGAGCGCCTTCCGCATCGCGCACGCCGCCCCGGGCGAGGTGGTGGCCGAGGTACGCCACTTCGCCGCACCCATCGGAATCGCGGAGGACCCGGTCACCGGCAGCGCGGCGGCGGCGCTCGGTGCTGCCCTGGCCGCCGCAGGGCATGCCCACGACGGCGTGCTGCGACTCACCGTGCGCCAGGGGCACGGCATGGGCCGCGCCGGCGAGGTGCTCGTGCAGGCGCACACCCGGGATGGCGTCCCCGTACACCTCCGGGTGGGTGGGCGCGTGATCCCGGTGATGCAGGGGACGCTCGCGTGAGTGCGCCTCCGCTGCTCGACCGGCGCCTGCTCTTCGTCATCGGCAAGGGCGGCGTGGGCAAGACCACGGTGGCCGGTGCCATGGCGCTCGGCCTGGCCGATACCGGCCGGCGCACGCTGCTGGTGGAGGTCGCGTCGGAGCAGCGGTCCGAGGCACTGTTCGGCGTCGCACCCCCCGCCGGCATCGTGCCCGCCGAGGCGCGCCCCAACCTCGACGTGCTCTCCATCGACACCGACACCGCCACCGAGGAGTACCTGGCCCGGCAACTGCCCATGCGCCCGCTGGTGGAACTGATGGTGCGAAGCCGGGCGTTCCACCAGGTGGCGCAGGCGGCCCCCGGGCTGTCGGAACTGGTGACCGTGGGCAAGTTGTGGGACTTCGCCACCGCCGTGCAGGGCGGCGCCCCCGTGTGGGACCGCATCGTGGTGGACGCCCCGGCCACCGGCCACGGCATCGCCCTGCTCGAGGTGGCCGGCCAGATCAGGGAACTGGCATCGTCGGGGCCCATCCGGGAGCAGGCGGCGAAGATCGAGCAGGTCATCCATCACCCGGCGGCAACCGGCGTGGCCGTGGTGGCGATCCCCGAGGATCTCGCCGTGAGCGAGGCCATCGAGGCCGTCGCCGCCCTGCGCGCTCGCGATCTGCCCGTGGCAGCCGCGGTGATGAACGCGGTGCGGGCATCCACGGTGATGCCGGCCGACGAGGCGCCCCTTCGCAAAGTGGCCGACAGCGCGGCAGGCGACGCCGAGCGGGCCGCTGCCCTGGCGGCGATCGACACGCTCGTGGCAGCCCGTCACGATGCCGCCGAGACCGAGTCGCTGGTGCGCGGCACCGATCTGCCGGTGGTGTCCCTCCCGGACGTGCCCGACCTGCGCCCGGGTTCGGGCGGGCTGGAGCGGCTGGCGGCGGCGCTCATGGCCGACCGCCGCACCGGTGGTGGCGTATGAGTACCGACCTGCTCGCGATGGTGGAGGGCCGCCGCGTGGTGGTGGTGGCGGGCGCCGGTGGCGTGGGCAAGACCACCGTGTCGGCGGCCCTGGCGCTGGGACTGGCCGGGAGGGGTGCGCGCGTTGCGGTGGTCACCATCGACCCTGCCCGGCGGCTGGCCACGGCACTCGGCATCGAGGCGCTGGGTGACATACCCCACCGCGTGGACGCGGCGCGCGTGACGGCCGCGGGGATGCAGATGCGGGGCACCATGGATGCCCTGCAGCTCGACCCGCGCGCCACGTTCGACCGGCTGGTGGCCCGCGAGGCACCGGACGACGCGGCGCGCGAGCGCATCCTCGGCAACCGCATCTACCGACACCTGTCGAGCACGGTGGCAGGCGCGCAGGAGTTCATGGCGGTGGAGCGCCTGTTCGAACTGTCTGAGAGCGGCGACTACGACGTGGTGGTGCTCGATACGCCGCCGGCTCGCAATGCCCTGGACTTCCTCGATGCACCCGAGCGCATGACGCGGTTCGTGGAGGGCCGCGGGCTCCGCCTGCTGCTCGGGCCCCGCGGTGGCGCAGGACGCGTGGGCTGGCGGGCGCTGCAGGCCGGCGGATCCATGGTGATGTCGGTGCTGGAACGCCTCACCGGGGCGGAGCTGATCGGCGACATCTCGGAGTTCCTGCAGTCGTTCGACGGCATGTATCAGGGGTTCGCCGACCGGGCGTCGGCGGTGAAGGACCTGCTGGCGTCTGATGGCACGCGCTTTGTGGTGGTCACCGGTCCGCGGCCGGAGCCCTCGGCCGAGGCGATGGCGCTGTGGCGGCGCCTGCAGACCGACCGCTACCCGCTCGGCGCGCTGGTGGTGAACCGCGTGCACGCCATGCCCGGCGGGGGCGACACACCGCCCGCCCAACTGGCGGCGCTGCTGCGCGATGCCGGGGCACCCGACCCGGACGGCCTCGCGGTGCGGGCCACCGATGCGCTGGAAGTGGCGCGCGCCCGTGCCCGCGCCGACCTGCACGAGGTGGACACGCTGGTGTCATCACTGGGCGACCCCGCGCTCATCACGGTGCCGGCGCTCGACGCCGACCCGGTGGAGGTGGCGGGCATCGCCCACATCACGCGGGCGCTCGGCGCCCCATAGAACGACGCGGGGCCCCGCCATGCGGCGGGGCCCCGGTCACTGCCGTCATGCCATCTGCGCCTAGGCGGAGAGGCAGACCACGTACACGAGGAACTGCGCCGTGTTGCTCGAGTTGTTCTGCAGGTCGGCAGACCAACCGACCGGCACCTGGTTCGAGGCCGTCGGCGCGGCGCCATTGGCGAGTGCCGGACGGCTCCAACGCACCACCGGGTCGGAGTACGTGGCGTTGACGTACGTGCTCGCGGGCACGCCGCCGTAGCCGCCACCGGTCACGTCGTCACCGGCGTTGCAGGTCGGGGTGGCAACCTCGTTGTCGCCGCCGGCGGCCACGGTCACCTGCTGGTAGCGGATGTAGGTGGTGATGGCACCCGGGGCCAGCGTGCTCTTCAGCACGCTGTTCGAGGCGAGGGTGCGGTTGTTGATCGCCTGATTGGCGATCTTGATGTTCTTCACCGACTTGTTGACGAGGCTGTTGCCGTTGAGCTGGATGGCGGCGAATGCACCGCCGCCGGCCACGGCCACGGTCAGCGCGGTGGCCGCGACGACCATCGCCGCGCTCGGACGGCGGAACTTGCTGTTGATCTTCATGCTGCTGCGACCTCCGGGTCATACGCGTGGGGATTTCGATGCCCTATTCCCCGTAATCACGCCTGCACCTGCCCGGCGCGATGTTGCGTATCGCCGTCAGACGGCGAGCACCACCGTGCCCTCGCGTCCCGTGGCCACCACGAGCGGGGGCGCGACCACCGCGCCCGCCACGCCGCGCAGCGCGCAGATCACGCGGCCGGCGGCCACATCGTGCACCTGCACGCGCTCGCCCAGCGATCGGGTGCCCACCGCCAGCCAGCCATTTGCGGCATGCACGGTGCGCCCGGCACCGGGCGGCACCTCAAGGCGCGAACGCTCCGCCCGCGGCGCCGTCGCATGCAGGACGGCATGTGACCCCGCCCCCACCACCACCACGCCACCCGGCACGGACGCGAGGCCGGTGATGCGCTCGCCGAGCGGGCGCTTGGCGCGGGCGTCCTCCACGCCCTCGCGCACCAGCACAAGATCCTCGCCCGCCGCCACGGCGAGATCGCGCTCGCTGAGCCACGCGGCGGTGGTGGCCCCTGTGATGCCCGCGGTCCAACCGCGGCGTCGGCCCAGGTCGGATCGCGTGACAACCGTGGCCCGGGGCAGCGCGGCGCGCTCGCCGACGGCCGCAAGCAGTCCACCGGGCCCCGCCACCAGTTGCACGCGTCCCGCCCCGCGCGCACGCACCGCCACATGGGGCGTTCCAACCGGGTCGTCGATGACCAGCATGCCGCGGTGCGGTGCGAGCGCCAGCCGGTCGGGGCCGATCGCCGCGAGCGAACGCACATCGGCCACGTGGATCTCGTGCGGGTCGGCCAGATCGGGCAGCCGCGCCGTCACCACGCGCCCGGGCAGCGCCACGGCAACCCACGCCCCGTCCGGCGACACCGCGAGGGCCGACCCCGGCCACGGCTGGTGGGCCACCACATGCAGATCGCCCGACATCTCGAGCGACGCCATCGTGGCGTGCGCCTCAGGCATCGGCGAGAAACGCCCGGTAGACGGCCTCCGTGCGGGCGGCGGTGTCGGCCCAGGCGAACCGCGCTGCGGTCTCCCGCGCCTCACGCACCAGGCCGGCGCGCAGCCCCGCATCGTTGGTGGCGCGCACCAGTGCGTCGGCCAATGGCTCGGCGGCGCCCACCGGCACCATCAGGCAGTCGCGCCCGTCCTCCATGAACTCGGCGAACACCGGGAGGTCGCTCACCACCACGGGAAGGCCGGCGGCGGCGGCCTCCAGCACCACGAGGCCGAATCCCTCGCGCGTGGAGGGGAAGGCCAGCACGTCGGCGGCGCGGTAGAGCACCGGCATGTCGTCGTCGTCCACCACGCCGATCCGCACCACATCGCACTGGTCGGGGACGGTGGCCCCGTCGTGCACCCGCAGCCCCAGGCGATCGGCGTCACCCCGCCATGCCGCCTCGTGTTCGTCGGTGCGGTAGATGCCGTCGCCACCCGCGATGACCAGCAGCGCGCCCTCGGGCAGACGGGCACGGGCACGGGCGAACGCCTCGAGCAGTGTGCGGCTGCCCTTGCGCGGCTGCACACCGCCCACCGCGAGCACCACCGGCCGGTCACCCCAGCCCATGTACGCCCCGGCCGCCGCGCGCGACAGATCGTCCATCGCGAACCGGGACGCATCCACACCATTGGGCACCACCGGTGCCTGCACCCCGAATTCGTGCGCCAGGCGGTCGGCCCACACCGACGACACCGCGATGCAGCGGTCCACGTCCTGAATCGACGCCCGCTGGCAGTCGTCGAGCGCGGTGTCCTCGAACACCTCGGTGTGATGCACGGTGCGGATGACGTGAGGAACCACGCCCTCGGCCCGCAGGGTGAGCAGCGCCCGCGCGGCGATCATGTCCTCGGCGTGCGTGATGTCGGCGGGCGGCGCCTGGCGCAGCGCATCGGCCAGCACGTCGGCGCACCGCGCCACGCGCGCCGCGGGCGGCTCGCCGGGCACCCACGCCGTGGCCACCTGGTGCGTGACGACCGGCGCAGCCGCCGCGATACCCGCCCCCTCGAGCGTGAGGGCCCACAACTCCACCTGGTGGCTGCGCCCCGCGAGTTCCTCGGCAAGGCGGCGTGCGTGCATGGCACCACCCCGCGGCATGGCGGAGTAGGTGACGACCCGGATCCTCACCGCCCGGGACGCACGAGGGCGGCAGCCAGGCGCGCGGCCTGTCCGCTGGTGGGGGCCGTGCGCACGCCCAGCGTCTCGAGCTGGGCCTGCTGCTGCGACAGCACCTGGGGGTCGGCCT
>CANGAY010000030.1 GCA_947451735.1 Actinomycetota bacterium | reverse complement strand
TACATCAGGGGCATCGCACTCGACCCCGCGCACGGCCGCCTGTTCACGTCGCGCGCGAGCAACCCCGCCATCGAGACGGCGTCGCTCACGCCGGGTGACGCACTGGCCGTCGTCCCCGTGAGCTCCCCGGGGCTTGCCAACCCCGGTGGCATCAGCATCGACCCCACCGCCGGTCGCATCTACTGGGGCACTGAAGGCGTCGTGGGCAACACCGGCAACGTGCTGAGCGCCGACGTCACCGGTGCCAACACCACCACGATCGGCACCCCGGGCACCGGCGACAAGCGGGTGCTGGGCCTCGCGGTGGACCCCGGCACGCACACCGTGTGGTGGCCCCAGTACACGCCCAGCCCCGCCATCAACTGGACGCGCACCGACGGCTCCGCGCACGGCACCCTCGACACCACGGGCGCATCGCTCAACGCCCCGAAGGCCATCGCCATCAGCCACCGCAGCGATCGTGTGTACTGGGCCAACTTCTTGAACATCGGGTCGGCCTCGCTGTCGGGTGGTGGCGGCACCGACTTCCCCAGTGCCATGGGCCCGGGCGGGGTCGCGGTGGACGACGCCGCCGGGCACCTCTACTGGATGGAGACGGCCAACATCACGCAGGAGGTCGCCATCAAGCGCACCGGGCTCGATGGTCAGGGAACGGTGAGCGTCACTCCCCCCGGTCTGCCGGCTGGCGGGACTGATGGACTGGCACTGCTGTGGGCGCCGGTTCAGGCCACCGGGACCACGCTCACTGGGACCGGCGCGCTGGGCGACACGCTCGCCTGCAGCGCCGCCACGTGGGCCGGCGATGCACCGGAGTCGTTCGCCTTCCGCGCACCGGCCACGACCACCGTGCAATGGGCGCGCGACGGGCAGCCAATCGCCGCGGCAACGGATGCCACGTACCGCGTGACCGAGGCCGGGCGCTACACGTGCCTCACCATCGCCACCAACGCCGCGGGCTCCACCACCGCCACCAGCGACGGCATCGCCGTTTCCGCGCCCACGCCGGCCACACCAGGCACACCGTCCGGGGGCGGCAATACGGCGGTCGGGCGCCTCTCCGCGCGCTGGACGCTGCGCGGGCGGGCGGTGACAACCACCTTCAGGGTGCCCACAGGCGCCAACCGCTTCGCCATCACCGCCGCACGCCGTGGGTCACGTGGCGCCCCGGCCAGGGGTCGATGCCGTCTGGGCGGCACCGCACGGGCGCGCGCGGTCACCTGCTCCCTGCGCCTCACCAAGGGGTCGTGGACCGCCACGGTCACCGCATCACGCGGCAGCACCCCGGTGAGCCGCACATCCCGCACCATCACGGTGCCCCGCTAGCTGCGCCCCGCGTAGTTCTTCGAGTACCAGTCGGCGTACTCGCCGCTCTTGATGGGCTCCCACCAGTCGCGCCGCTCGCGGTACCACTCGACCGTTGAGGCCAGGCCCTCGTCGAAGGGGACCTTCGGCGCCCAGCCCATGCCGCGCAGCTTCGTGGTGTCGAGTGCGTAGCGGCGGTCGTGGCCCGGGCGGTCCTCCACGTAGGTGATGAGGTCGTGCGAGGCACCCGTGTGGGCGAGGATGCGCTCGGTGATCTCCAGGTTGGGCCACTCGTTGCCGCCGCCCACGTTGTAGACCTGCCCCGCCTCACCGGTCTCCATGGCGTGCCAGATGCCCTCGGCGTGGTCACGCACGTGAATCCAGTCGCGGATCTGCTGGCCGTCGCCGTACACCGGCAGCGACAGGCCGTCGAGCGCGTTGGTGATGAACAGCGGAATGAGCTTCTCGGGGTACTGGCGCGGGCCGTAGGTGTTGCTGCCGCGAGTGATGACAACGTCGTACCCGAAGGTGTGGTGGATGGCCAGCGCCTGCAGGTCGCCTCCGGCCTTGCTGGCCGAGTACGGCGACGACGGCTGGATGGGGTCGGTCTCTTTGAAGGCCCCGGTGGGGATGGAGCCGTACACCTCGTCGGTGCTCACCTGCACGAAGCGGCGCACGCCTGCCTCGCGCGCGGCCATGATGAGCGTGGCGGTGCCCACCACGTCGGTCTCGATGAACTCGGTGGGGTTGTGCAGCGATCGGTCGACGTGGCTCTCGGCGGCCAGGTTGATGACCACCTCCACACCCTGCACCGACTGCGCGGCGATGGCGGGGTCGGCGATGTCGCCCTTGATGAAGGAGTACCGGGGGTCGTCGGCCACGTCGGCCACGTTGGCCGGGTTGCCGGCGTAGGTGAGCTTGTCGAGGTTGACCACCTCGTGGCCCTGCTCGAGCGCCACGCGCACGACCTCTGAGCCGATGAACCCGCACCCGCCGGTGATGAGGACCTTCACGAACGCTCCCCGATGTAGTCAGCCAGTGCATCCTCCCACGCGCGCAGACGCGGGGCGCCCTCGCGGGTGACCTCGAGCACGCTCACCTCCGGACGCGGGGCCGGACGGTTGAACGCCTCGGTGGTGGTGTCGTTCACCGTGCAGTCCACGTCGGCCAGGCGGAAGATCTCGCGCGCGAAGTCGGCCCACGTGGTGCTGCCGCCGCCGGCCGTGTGGTACACGCCGGGCTCGAGCCCGGCGATCTGCACCAGCGCCGGGCACAGGTCCTTGGTCCACGTGGGGCAGCCGGTCTGGTCGGCCACCACATCAACGGCGTCGCGGTCGATGGCGAGCATCAGCATGGTGTCGACGAAGTTCTTTCCGTTGGCCCCGTACAGCCATGCGGTGCGCGCGATGCGCGTGCCCTCGGGGTACTCCATCTCGGCAAGGCGCTCGCCGGCGAGCTTTGTGCGGCCATAGGCCTGCAGCGGGTCGGTGGCCGCCCACTCGTCGTACGGGCCTCCGGTGCCCGGGAACACGTAGTCGGTGCTCACGGCCACCAGTGCCGACCCGGCCTCGCGACAGGCGATGGCCACGTTGCGTGTGCCCTCCCCGTTCACCATGAGCACCTGCTCCTCATGATCCTCCGCACCGTCCACATCGGTCCAGGCGGCCAGGTGGAACACCACGTCGGGGGCCGCCTCGCTCACCGCGCGGATGGTGGCGCGGCGGTCGGTGATGTCGATGTCGGGCAGGTCGAGGCCCACGGCGTCGATGCCCTCATCGGCCAGATGCGCCATGAGGTCGGTGCCGAGCATGCCCCGGTGCCCGATGACCAGCGCCTTCACGTGCGCTCGATCAGGTGAGGCCGATCACCGACGAGTCGCCCAGCACGAACCGGTAGGCCCGGGGCTTGGCGTCGGTGCGCGAGATGGTCACGTCACGGCCGATGAGGCTGCTCTCCACGCGCGCGTCGAGATCCTCGATGTGCACGCGCTCCAGCAGGATTGAGTGCTCGATCTCGGCCCGCCGCACCACGCAGCCGGTGGAGATGGACGAGTACGGCCCCACATACGAGTTCTCGATGACGGCGTCGTGGCCGATGACGGCCGGCCCGCGCACGTGTGAGTTGACGATGCGGGCACCGGCCTGCACCACCACACGACCCTCGATGTCGCTGTCAACCAACTCGCCGTCCATGACCGGCTCGATGACGTCGAGGATGAGGCGGTTGGCCTCAAGCATGTCCTCCACCTTGCCGGTGTCCTTCCACCAGCCGGTCACCACGTGCGGCTCCACCCGCTTGCCCTGGTCGATGAGGTACTGGATGGCGTCGGTGATCTCCAGCTCGCCGCGTGGCGAGGGCGTGATGGCCTTGGCCGCATCGAGGATGGACGAGGTGAACATGTACACGCCCACCAGCGCCAGGTCGCTCTTCGGCTGCTTCGGCTTCTCCTCCAGGTTCACCACGCGGTCGCCGTCGAGCACCGCCACGCCGTAGCTCTCGGGGTTGGGCACCTGCTGCAGCAGGATCATGGCGTCGGGGTCGGAGGACCGGAACTCATCCACCAGCGGCGTGATGCCGTCGCGCAGCAGGTTGTCGCCCAGGTACATGACGAAGTCGTCGTCGCCCAGGAACTCCTCGGCGGTGAGCACGGCGTGGGCCAGGCCGAGCGGAGCCGACTGCGGGATGAAGGTGACCTCGATGCCGAGCGCCGAACCGTCACCCACGGCCTCGCGGATCTCGTCACCGGTGTCGCCGATGATGATGCCCACCTCGCGGATGCCGGCGTCGCGCAGGGCCTCGAGCCCGTAGAAGAGCACGGGCTTGTTGGCCACGGGTACGAGCTGCTTGGCGGAGGTGTGGGTGATGGGGCGAAGGCGCGTTCCGGCACCGCCCGACAGCACCAGCCCCTTGAGGTTGCCTGCCACGGCGGGGAACCTATCAGCGGGGGGCGATCAGCCGCGTGCGGCAGCCCACATGCCCGCAACATCGGCGCCCGAGGCCGCCAGGTCATCGGCGGTGGCGGCCATCGCCTCGGGCAGCGACCGCACGACGCGGCCGATGGGAAGCGCGGCCACAAGCCCCATGCGCCGGGCGATGCCGGGGGGCACGTCCACCTGACCGAACAGCCCCACGCAGGGCACGCCCGCATCGGCGCACGCCGCGGCCACCGCAGCCGGGGCCTTGCCGGTGAGCGTCTGGGTGTCAAGCCGCCCCTCGCCGGTGATGCAGAGGTCGGCACCTGCAAGCGCCGCGGAAAGCCCGGCCGCGGTGGTGATGAGCGCGCCGCCGTCGGTGAGCGACGCGCCGAGCATGGCCGCCATGCCGCCCGCCGCACCGCCTGCCGCACCGGCGCGCGGTGCGTGGGCCACGTCGGGGAGCCCCTGCGCGGCGAGCACCGCGGCCAGGTTGGCAAGGCCGGCATCGAGGCGCAGCACCGCGTCGGGCGACGCGCCCTTCTGCGGCCCGAACACGTGCGCCGATCCATCGGGGCCCACAAGCGGACTGTTCACGTCGCAGGCCACCTCGATGGGCAGCCCGGCGAGCCGCGGGTCGAGACCGGCGAGGTCAACCGCTGCCATGCGGCCGAGATCGGCGCCGGTTCCCGCGAGGTCCGCGCCCGACGCGTCGCGCACCCGCGCACCCAGGGCGATGGCGATTCCGATGCCACCGTCGGTGGTGGCACTGCCGCCCACGCCCACGATCACCCGCGTGGCGCCGGCATCGAGCGCTGCCCGGATGAGATCACCGGTGCCGAGGGTGCTGGTGGCCTCGGGATCGCGCTCGGAATCGATCAGGCGCTCGTAGCCAGACGCCTGCGCCAGTTCCACCACGGCGGTGCCGTCGGGCAGCAGCCCGAAGCCTGCGGTGATGGGTCGTCCCAGCGGGTCCCGTGCCGGGGCGTCGATGACCCGGCCGGCGGCGGCGGCCACCAGCGCGCTCATGGTGCCCTCGCCGCCATCGGCCACGGGCACCTCGATGGCCTCATGCCCGGCCAGGCGCACACCCATGGCGATGGCCGCTGCCGCGCCGGCCGGGCCGAGCGCGCCCTTGAAGGGCGCAGGGGCCACGACCACGCGCAGGCTCATGGGCGGGGCGGCACCGGAGGCCAGTCGAGGTTCAGGAAGTCGCGCAGGTGCCCCTGGAACTCCTCGTCGTCCTTCGAGCCCCTGATGTATCCGTCGAGCTCCACGGCGTCGTCGCCCACCACGATGCGCATGGGCGGGTGATCCATGGCGATGGCGTCGCCGATGACCGCGGCGCACGACTCGGCGGTGCTGGCGTCGTCACGCTCGCGCCATGCGCCGAAGCCGGCGCGCAGATCGGCGAACAGCGGGGCGTACGGCGACGCCGGATCGGTGATGTCGTCGCCCAGCACCGTGGCCTTGGGGAAGTCGGTGTCGATCATGCCGGGCTCGATCATGATGACCCGCACACCGAAGTGGCCCACCTCGGCGGCAAGGGCCTCGCTGAAGGCCGACAGCGCGTACTTCGACCCGTGGTAGAAGCCGATGAGCGGGTTGGTGAGGCGCGCGCCGATGGACGATACGGTGACCACCGTGCCCCGGCCGGCCTCCCGCATCGCGGGCACCACGGCCTGCACCATGGCGGCGGCGCCCCACAGGTTGGTCTCGAACATGGCCCTGGCGGCGTCGAGGCTGCCGTTCTCCTGCGCGCCCATCATCGCGTGGCCGGCGTTGTTCACCAGCACGTCAATGGGACCACCGGCGAAGTCCTCCGCCAGCGCGACGGCGTCGTCGATGTGCGCCTGGTTGGTCACATCGAGTTGCACCAGCTGGATGCCCGGCTGCTTGCCGTACTCCTCACGCGCACGGTCGAGATCGCGCACGCCGGTGACCACCACGTAGCCGTCGCGGGCCAGGCGCTCGGCCGTGGCGCGACCCACGCCGCGACCGGCTCCCGTGACGATGGCGACTCCGCGGGTCATGACCGGCAGCCTACCGGTGGTCGCGCGGCAGACGGACCGTGAAGCACGCACCCTCACCCGGCCGCGACCGAACGGTGATCTCGCCGCCGTGCGCGTGCACGATGCCGCGGGCGATGGCCAGCCCGAGCCCCGCGCCCGTGCGGGTTCCGGCCTCACGCGACGGGTCGGCGCGGTAGAAGCGGTCGAACACGCTGTCGATGGCCTCGGGCCCGATGCCCTCACCCGTGTCGGCAACCTCGAGCACCGCATCACCGCCATCCACGTCGGCGCGCACGGTGATGGTGCCCCCGCTGGGCGTGTGCCGCATCGCGTTGTCGAGCAGGATGAGCAGCACCTGCTCCAGCCGCGCCGGGTCGCCGTCCATGGGCACCGGCCCGGGCGCCTCCACGCGCAGGTCAATGCCCTCCTTCTCGCCAAGCACCTGACGGGGCCGGGCGGCCTCGCGGGCCAGCGCCCCCAGGTCCATCGGCTCCATGTGCATGGGCAGACCACCCGAGTCGAGCCGGGCCAGTTGCAACTGCTCATCCACCAGGCGCTGCAGGCGGGCCGCCTCGGCGTCCATGAGCCCCAGGAACTCGCGGCGGGCCGCCGGGTCCATGCGGTCGTCCTCCATCAGTTCGAGGAACCCGCGGATGGCGGCCACCGGTGTCTTCAACTCGTGGCTCACATTGGCCACCAGGTCACGCCGCGTGCGCTCGAGCGCCCGGTCGCTGGTGACATCGCGCAGGGTGAGCACCACTGTGCCCGGTGGCTCGCGCAGCGGAACGGATGCCACGGCGATGGCGCCGCCATCGGGCGTGTTGATCTCCACCCCATCCACCGGCTGGCCGGCCGCGCGAGTGCGCTGCACCACCTCGGCAAGCGTGGGTCCCAGGTCGTCGCGCACCGCGTCGCGCCCCGCGCCCACGCCCAGCATGCGGCTGGCTGCCTCGTTCGTGATGAGCACCTGATCTGCCGGATCGACCATCACCACGCCCTCGGCCAGACCGGCCACCAGCGCGCTTGCCCGGTCGCGCTCGCCGGTCACCTGCCCGAGCAGGCCCTCCACGCGCTCGGCCATGCGG
>CANGAY010000029.1 GCA_947451735.1 Actinomycetota bacterium | reverse complement strand
GCTCCGCCGCTTGTGCGGGCCCCCGTCAATTCCTTTGAGTTTTAGCCTTGCGGCCGTACTCCCCAGGCGGGGCACTTAATGCGTTAGCTTCGTCACGGACGGAGTCGACACCGCCCACAACTAGTGCCCATCGTTTACGGCGTGGACTACCAGGGTATCTAATCCTGTTTGCTCCCCACGCTTTCGCGTCTCAGCGTCAGTACCGTTCCAGAAAGCTGCCTTCGCCATCGGTGTTCTTCCCAATATCTGCGCATTTCACCGCTACACTGGGAATTCCGCTTTCCTCTCCCGGACTCGAGCGAGGCAGTATCCAGCGCAGGCTTGGGGTTGAGCCCCAAGATTTCACGCCAGACTTACCAAGCCGCCTACACGCGCTTTACGCCCAATGATTCCGGACAACGCTTGCCCCCTACGTATTACCGCGGCTGCTGGCACGTAGTTAGCCGGGGCTTCTTCTGGAGGTACCGTCACCCCGTAGGCTATTAACCCCGGAAGCTTCGTCCCTCCTGAAAGAGGTTTACAACCCGAAGGCCTTCTTCCCTCACGCGGCGTTGCTGCGTCAGGCTTTCGCCCATTGCGCAAGATTCCCCACTGCTGCCTCCCGTAGGAGTCTGGGCCGTGTCTCAGTCCCAGTGTGGCTGATCGTCCTCTCAGACCAGCTACGGATCGTCGCCTTGGTGGGCCATTACCCCAACCAACTAGCTAATCCGGCGCGGGCCCATCCCAGAGCGGAGGCTCCGAAGAGCTACCATTTGGCGGCCTGACTTGAGCCAGGACGCATCATGCGGTATTAGCCCGAGTTTCCTCGGGTTGTCCCGCTCTCCAGGGCAGGTTGCCCACGTGTTACTCACCCGTTCGCCACTGTACTCACACCGAAGTGCTTTCTCGTTCGACTTGCATGGGTTAAGCACGCCGCCAGCGTTCGTCCTGAGCCAGGATCAAACTCTCCATGACAAATGCATTTGGTCAGGCCGGATCCCGAGGGATCTGAGCTGACCGAACTTGGAGGTTCCCGTCATCACGAGGATGACAAGGTTCCTGGTCTCGCGCTTCGCTTCGGCTCACGCCGATCGAAGCGGTTGACGGGTCCATATCCTTTCCTTGGCCATCACTCCGCGATCCCATGAGGGATCGGAAGTTGATGCGCGCTGTTCAGTTTTCAAGGATCGGGCCCCGGACGGGGCGCCCTTCCACGATCGCGACTGATCGCACCACGCCGGCCGGCTGGCCGTCACGTACGCGGTGTAATGCAGGCGAAATCGATTGTGAAGGGACTTGGATCCGAAGATCCCCGGCCATATGGCCAGACCGCGCACGATACAGCAGTGCGAGGGCGGGCACAAGGGGCCGCGTCCGATGTACTGCAGTGCCGAAGCACTCACCGGACCGGTCGGGGATCATGGCGATCCGACCACCCCATTGCAAGGGGATCGGTCATGGGCAAACATCGCTACGAGCGGGGAAAGCGCAACGACTTTCAGGCAGGAATCCCTCAGAAGACGCGAATGCGGGCGAAACGCTTCTTTCCAGCCCGCACGATACGGCCGTCCAGCACCGCAGCGTCCACGTCCAGGTCGGCCAGGGGCTCGCCGTCCACGCTCACGCCGCCCTGGGTGAGCATGCGGCGGGCCTCACTGCGCGACCCCACGCCGAGCGAATCCACCAGCAGGGCGGGCATGTGCACCGCGCCGGCGGGCACCTGCACCTCGGGTACCTCGTCGGGGGCGGCACGGTCCCTGAACAGGCGGTCGAAGTGCGCCTCGGCGGCCTCCCCCGCCCCCTGTCCGTGGAAACGATCGGCCACCAGCCGGCCAAGGCGGCGCTTCTCGTCGCCGGGGTGACCGCTCGGGCCGGGCTCCCCGGGGAACAGCAGACGGAAGAACTCCTCCATCTGGGCGTCGGGCACGCTCATCACCTTGCCGAACTGCTCCTCAGGGGCCTCGGTCACGCCGATGTAGTTGCCCGTGCTCTTGCTCATGCGCCGCACGCCGTCCGTGCCGGGCAGGATGGGCAGGGTCATGGCCACCTGCGGGCGCTCCCCATAGGCCTGCTGCACCTCGCGGCCGAGCATGAGGTTGAACAGCTGGTCCGTGCCGCCCAGTTCCACGTCGGCCTTCAGCATCACCGAGTCGTAGGCCTGCATGAGGGGGTACAGCAGCTCGAGCACCGAGATGGGGCGGTCGTCGTCAATGCGCTCGGCGAAGTCGCGGCGGCGCAGCAACTGGTTGACCGTGGCGCTCGCGGCCAGCCGGAACAGGGGCTCCAGGCCCATGTCGGCGAACCACTCGCCATTCCGCCGCACCTCCGTGCGGGCCGGGTCGAGGATCCTGAAGGCCTGCTCCTGGTACGTGGCCGCGTTGGCCTCGATCTCCTCGGCCGAGAGCATTGGCCGCGTGCTGCTGCGGCCTGACGGGTCGCCCACCCGGGCGGTCCAGTCGCCGATGATGAGCACCGCGGTGTGGCCCGCCTCCTGGAACTCGCGCAGCTTGCCCAGCACCACCGCGTGCCCCAGGTGGATGTCGGGCGCCGTTGGGTCAACGCCCAGCTTCACGCGCAGGGGCGTGCCCTCCTCCAGTCGCTTCTGGAGTTCGCCGGGCGGCTGGATGTCCACCGCGCGGGCAAGCAGGTCATTGGTGCTCATGCAGCGCTGCTCCTGGGAATCGGTCGCGAGAGATAGCGGGAACCGCGGGCCACCATACGCCACGGGAGGTCGGTGGCCTGCGAGATGCCGATGCGCGGCACCCCCACCACGTCGGGTTCCACCGCACGCGCACCGATGAGGAACCCCGCGTCGGCGAGTGGCAGCCCGTCCATGTCGCCGTCAACGGCCAGCGCCTGCGTCAGGCGCCCGGGGCCACCGCAGAGCAGGCGGTCGTCCCGCACCCCACCCCGGCGCGTGCGCATGACGTCGAGGCCGTGCGTGGGCTCGATGGCCCGGATGAGCACCGCGGCACCGATGCCGGGGGCCTCCGTCACGATGTTGAGGCACCAGTGGAGTCCGTACGTGCGGTACACGTACACGGTGCCGGGCGGACCGAACATCGAGCGGCAGCGCGGGGTCTCGCCCCGGAACGAGTGCGAGGCCGGGTCGCGCTGCCCATAGGCCTCGGCCTCCACGATGATGCCCCCGGCGCCGCCGACCGAGAGCGTGCATCCGATGAGGCTGGCGGCCACGTCCTCGGGGCGGCGGTCGAAGAACGCCGCGGCGACGGGACGGGCGCGCCGGGCGCTCACCAGGCAGCCACCCGCTTGGCGATGTCGTCGAGTTGCGCCTGCACGCGGGCGCGTGCGGTGCCACCGGGAACGTCCTTGGTCTCCACCGACGCGATCGCCGTGAGCTCGGGTACGTCCACGCCCTCGAGGCCCGCCGCAGCCAGGTCGGCCGCCGACACGTCGGCAAGCCCCACGCCACGCTCACCGCACACGCGCACCAGCGCGCCCACGGCCTCATGCGCCTTGCGGAATGGCCACCCCTGCCGCACCAGGTGGTCGGCAAGGTCGGTGGCGGCCAGGAATCCCTCGCCGGCGGCCCGCGTCATGGCGTCGGCGCGGAAGTCGGCCGTGGCCACCATGCCGGTCATGGCAGGCAGCAGCAGGTCGATCGTGTCGGCCGCGTCGAACACGAAATGCTTGTCGTCCTGCAGGTCCTTGTTGTACGCCAGCGGCAGGCCCGCCAGCGCGCCCAGGAGCCCCTGCAGATCGGCCGACAGGCGCGCGGCCTTGCCACGGGCCAATTCGGCCGCATCGGGGTTCTTCTTCTGCGGCAGCATGGACGAACCCGATGCGTAGGCGTCGTCGAGCACCACGAATCCGACTTCCTCGGTGGACCACCACACGAACTCGGCGCCCAGGCGCGAGAGATGCACCCCGAGCTGCGCCGCGAAGGCGAGGTAGTCAACCAGGGCGTCGCGCGAACCCACGGCGTCCATGCTGTTGGGCGAGATGCGGTCGAACCCGAGCGAGTCGGCGGTTGCCGCGCGGTCGATGGCGAAGCCCGACCCGGCCAGCGCGCCGCTCCCCAGCGGGCTCTCCCCCGCGCTCTCGATGGCGAACAACAGCCGCCGGTAATCGCGGTCGAGCATCCATGCGTACGCCAGCAGGTGATGCGCCAGACGCACGGGCTGTGCGCGCTGCAGGTGCGTATAGCCCGGCACCAGGGTGTCGAGGTGCTCGGCCGCCCGTGCGATGAGCGCCTCGGCAAGGGCCTTGAGGGCGCCGGCCTGCGCGGTGCCGTGCTCGCGGATCCACAGCAGCGTGTCGGTGATCACCTGATCATTCCGGCTGCGCCCGGTGTGCAGGCGCCGCCCTGCGTCGCCCGCGATCTCCGTGAGGCGCCGTTCCACGGCGGTGTGGATGTCCTCGTCGCCCGGCTGGAATGCGAACGTGCCCGCGTCCATCTCAGCCTCGATCGAGGCCAGGCCGGCGTCGATGGCCGCGGCATCGTCGGCGGTGATGATGCCCTGTGCGCCCAGCATGGCGGCGTGCGCCCGGGAACCCCGGATGTCTTCGCGCCACAGGCGCTGGTCCACCGGCAGCGAGGCGTTGAGCGCGTCGAACGCCTCTGCGGACGACCCCGCGAAGCGCCCGCCCCAGAGCCGCGACGCGCCGTCGGTCACGCCGCCCGCTCCGCCTTGATCGCCCGATCCATTGCCTGGCATACGCGATCCACCTGATCGTCGGTCATCTCACAGAAGAATGGCAGGGCGATGGTTGACGCGCTGATGGCCTCCGTGATGGGCAGTTCGCCGGGCGCGTGGCCGTGCTCCTCGCGGTAGTACGGCTGCAGGTGGATGCAGGGCAGATACGGCTTGGCCGACACGCCCTCGGCCTCCAGACGGCCGATGATGCGGTCGCGGTCGAGGTCGGCATCCAGACGCGGTGCGTAGACGAACCACGACCGGCGCTGCGGCCCCTCGTACATGGGCGTGACCCCGTCGATGTGCGCCATGCGCTCCTGATACATGCCGGCGATGCGGGCGCGGGCATCCTGCATCCAGTCGAGGCGCTCGATCTGGGCGATGCCGATGGCCGCGTGCACGTCGGACAGGCGGTAGTTGAAGCCGAGCCGCGAGTGCACCAGCCACGCGCCGTCGTCGGAGCGGCCCTGATTGGTGAGGCTCTTCAACTGCGTGTAGAGCGCGTCGGAGTCGGTGAGGATGACGCCACCCTCGGCGGTGGTGAGCTGCTTGTTGGCGTAGAAGCCGTAGACCGCGGGGTGCCCGAAGGTGCCCAGCTTCTTGCCGTTGTAGTCGCCGTCAATTGACTGGCAGGCGTCTTCCACGATGCCCAGGCCGTGACGCTCGGCGATGTCCACGAGGGCCGGCACCTCGGCCGGGTACCCGAAGATGTCGACGATGAGGATGGCCTTGGTGCGCGGCGTGATGGCCGCCTCCACCGCCGCCGGGTCCATGTTGAACGTGAGCGGGTCGACCTCGGCGAACACCGGCGTGGCACCCGTGTAGAGGATGACGTTGGCGGAGGCCACGAACGAGAACGACGAGGTGATGACCTCGTCGCCGGGGCCGATGCCGAGGGCATGCAGGCAGCAGTGCAGCCCGGCGGTGCCGGAAGAGCAGGCCACGGCGTGCTTCACGCCCAGGCGGTCTGCCCACATCTGTTCGAACTGCGTGACGGTGGGGCCGAGCGACAGCTGCCGCGAGCGCAGCACGGCGTCCACCAGGTCGCGCTCCCGGTCACCGATGACGGGCCGCGCGAGGGGAATCACCTCGTCGGCGCTCACGCCTCCCGTGCCCCGGAACCGGTCCGCACGCCGGCGCGCCGCACGCCGTAATCGAGGCTGTCCACAAGGGCATCCCACGCAGCGGCGATGACGTTCTGGTTCACACCCATGGTGGACCAGGTGGAGGTGCCGTCGGTGGAGTCGATGAGTACCCGGGTGGTGGCCTCGGTGCCGTGGCCCTCGTCGAGGATGCGCACCTTGAAGTTGACCAGCGAGATGCGGTCGATCTCGGGGATACGGCCACCCAGCGCCTGGCGCAGCGCCTTGTCGAGGGCATTCACCGGGCCGTTGCCCTCGGCGGTGGCGACCAGCCGCTCGCCGTTCAGGTGCAGGCGGATGGTGGCCTCGGTGATGACCTTGCCGGTGTCGTCGCGCTCGGTGATGACGCGGAACGACTCGAGCACGAACACGGGCTCGTGCACGCCTGCCTCGCGCTCCAGCAGGATGCTGAACGAGCCGTCGGCCACCTCGAAGTGGTACCCCTGATGCTCAAGTTCCTTGATGCGGGCGAGGATGCGCGGTGCCAGATCGGGATCGGCCTCCACGTCAATGCCCGCCTCGCGGGCCCGCTCCAGCACCACGTGGCGCCCGGAGAGCTCGCTCACCTTCATGCCGCGCTCGTTGCCCACCAGCGATGGGTCGATGTGCTCGAAGGTGCGCGGATCAGTGACCATGCCGGCCACGTGCATGCCGCCCTTGTGGGCGAATGCGTTGGCGCCCACGTACGGCGCCCATGGGTCGGGCGGGAGGTTGGCCGTCTCGGCAGCCCAGTGCGAGAGCTTGGTGAGCTCTTCCAGGCCACCCGGGCGCAGCACGTCGAACCCGAGCTTGAGCGCCAGCGATGGCACCACCGAGATGAGGTTGGCGTTGCCGCACCGCTCGCCCCAGCCGTTGATCGTGCCCTGCACCTGCCGGGCGCCCTGCTGTACGGCCACCAGCGAGTTGGCCACGGCGCACTCGGCATCGTTGTGCGTGTGGATGCCGATGGCGGCGTCGGGCAGCGCGGCGCGCACCTCGGCCGTGATGCGCTCCACGTCCATGGGCAGGGTTGCCCCGTTGGTGTCGCAGAGGATGACCCACGAGGCGCCCGCGCCGTGCGCGGTCTTCAGGCACTCGATTGCGTAGTCGGGGTGCTCGCGGTACGCGTCGAAGAAGTGCTCGGCGTCGTAGAAGACGTCCTTGCCCTCCGACAGCAGGAACGCCACCGACTCGCCGATCATCTTCAGGTTCTCTTCGCGCGAGACCTTGGTGACCTTCTGCAGGTGCAGGTCCCAGGTCTTGCCCACGATGGTTGCCACCGGCGCGAAGGTCTCGACCATGATGCGCAGGCCCGGGTCCTGTGCCGGGTCGGTGTCGCGGCGGCGGGTCATGCCGAACGCCGCGATGCGGGTGCTGCCCAGGTCTTCGGCCTGCAGCAGGTCGAACAGCTCGGAGTCCTTGGGGTTGGACGACGGGAAGCCCGCCTCCACCACGTCAACGCCCAGCGCGGCAAGACGCATGGCCACCTGGAACTGCTCGCCCACCGACAGGCTCATCCCCTCGCGCTGCATGCCATCGCGCAGGGTCGTGTCGTAGATGAGGATGCGTTCCATCAGCCCGCCGGCGTGGAAGCCGGGACGTAGTCG
>CANGAY010000028.1 GCA_947451735.1 Actinomycetota bacterium | reverse complement strand
CCTCTCCACGCTGCAGGTGCCGGGTTTCATGGTGATGGGCGTGGTGTCGGCCAGCTTCGTGTCGCTGTGCATCACCATGGTCAACCGGCGCGAGGCCGGCGTGTTCAAGCGGGTGCGCGGCACGCCTGCGCCCGCGTGGGTGCTCATCGCGGGCCAGGTGGTGGCCACCCTCATCGTGGCCATCCTCATGGTGCTGCTCATGGTGCTGCTGGGGCAGTTCGCCTACGACGTGGCGCTCGACTGGAGCCACCTGTGGTGGCTGGTGCTTGGAGTGCTGGTGGGTGCCGTCGCGTTCTCCGCGCTCGGCATGGCGCTGGCGTCGGTGGTGCCATCGCTCGATGCGGCGGCACCCATCGCCAACCTCATCGTGCTGCCGCTCTACTTCATCTCGGGCGTGTTCGTGCCGGTGAATGAGCTTCCCACGTGGCTTGCGAACATCGCGTCGTACCTGCCGATCCGGCCATTCGTCGAGGTGCTCTCGTACCCCTACGACCCGGGCACCTCACTGCCCTGGAGCGCCCTGCTCATCCTCATCGCATGGGGCGTCGTGGGCCTTGCGCTCGCCGCCCGGTTCTTCAGGTGGACACCCCGCCACACCTGACGGAGGCGGGCGTTACCCGAGGACGGCGTCCAGCCAGTCGAAGATGAACTCCTGCGACGCCTGCGGTCCGAGCGGCTGATCGTGGAACTGCGTGCCCGTCTGCTCGGTGAGTGAGCGCAGGAACTTCTGGTTGCCGTTCAGCCCCGTGAGCATCGACGGGATCTTCTTCGCCTGCGGCCCGAAGAACTCGTCGAACTGGTTGTCGCACACGAACATGGGAATGCGGATATTGGGCAGCACGTCCTGGTACTGGAACGCCAGAATGGCCTTGCCGAGCGCGTAGTAATCGCTGGGCGGACGCCCCTTTCGTGCTGAGAGCAGGGCATTGGTGGTGTACAGCTCGCTGCGCTTCGACAGTTCCCAGCGCTCAAGCGGCGTCATGTACTTCCACGCCCCGGCGAGCCCGCCGTTCACCTCGCCCGCAACCTTGGCCTGCACCGCGGCCGGCGCGTCGAGGGTCTCCCTGATGGCGGTGAGCGACTGCTTGTCGCCCCACACGAGCGGAAGCGAGTACGCGCCCGGCTCCAGCACCCCCGCAGCCAGCCCGGTGGATCCCGCCGCGGCGCTCGAGAGCACCATGCCGAGCAGGCTGATGCCCACGGCAGCGATGCGCGAGGCATCGACGTCGCGGCGCGGCGCCAGCCAGCCCACCACCGCGTCGATGATGCCGCTCCAGTCAGGCTGCATGGGCTGCTGCTGCACGAACAGCAGCGACATCTGGCCAGGGGCCTCGAACGTGAGGGCGTTGTACCCGCGATCGAGCGCGGCGGTGATGCCCTCGGCCAGCAGGTCAACGTTCTGTCCGTCACTGCCGTTGCAGATGATCACCGTTGGCCGCGCGACATTGTCGTCGGCCGGGCGGAAGAGATACGCGGGCATGGTGAGCCCCTGGTACGGGATGCCCGCCTGCACCACTGGCACGTCCCACAGGCCGATGCCGTTCATCCAGTCCTGCTCGCACTGGCGGAAGATGGCCTCCTCGCGCTCGGGGCGCGAGGTGCCGAGCACGAAGAACAGCGCCTGGGCCTGATAGGTGGATGCCCGCAGCCACTGCTGCCGGGCGCTCACCAGGTTGCCAGCGGCCTGCGCCTGAGCGGCGCGCCGTTCGAGGCGCGCGGCCAGGCGCTGCCACTCGTACACGAGGATGTTGAAGTGGGCGGTGGTCGGGTTGACAGGGTCACCAGTGCGCTCGCGCACCACCTGCACCAGGTTCATCACCTCGCCGATCTCCGCGGCACCGGACGCGGCGCTGCCGAACGTGAACAGCGTCGAGTCATTCCAGGCGCCGCAATTGAACATCTGCCACGGATCGGGCAGATGGGGCGGCGCTGCGGCCTTGGAGGTGGCCGCAAGGGCGGTGCCCGTTGAGCCCATGGTGGCTGCTGCGCCGGCGGCGATGGCCGCACGACCGAGCAGTTGACGGCGGGTGAGATCGCTCATGCGCGAACTCTCCCACCCAGTGGTGGCGCCTGCCCTCCCCGGGTGGGTAGGCAGGCGAGCCGGGGATCCGCGAGCGCACCGTGAAGCCGACGAGCGGATTTGAACCGCTGACCCCTTCATTACGAGTGAAGTGCTCTACCAGCTGAGCTACGTCGGCGAGGCGGGCGGCAATCTACTGCACTTCCCGGCCCGGGGATAGGGTGCGCGGCATGCCGGGTGGCCCGCGGTGTACGTTGCGATGGCAGGCCCCCACCGGAGAGACCCTCAGGAGCCCCATCGTGCGCACCGTCCGCCTTGTTGCCATCCCCGCCACCGGCCGTCACCGCTACACGGTGACCATGGTCGAGACCGACGACAACTTCGCGGGCAGCGCGACCTTCAGCCGATGACCAAGTCCCCTTTTCTCGTCGCGGGTGCCATCTCGTTCCTCGCGTGCGCCGGAATCGCATCCGCGCAGACCACGACCTTGCAGTTCGAGACCGAACCCTGCGTGGTCACCCTGCAGCCGTCATACACGGCCGGTCCGTTGGCCCCGCTCAATGTCGAGGTGCCGGTGTCGGCCATCTCATGCCCCGGCTTCACCTTCGATCTGGCCACCGACGCACTGAACTCCGGCGTACTCACGAATTCGACCGGTCAGACGGGCCCCAGCCTTTCATTGGCCTCGTTGTCCTACTTCGATGCCGCAACCCGCGCCAACGTGTCGAAGAACGTCCTGACGCTCGCCGGTGGCTCGACGGCAATTGCCCCGGTGACCTACACGGGGTTCCAGTCGACCCCGACATCCCCGGTCACCGGGTATGTGACGCACGGTGGCCTCAACTACATCCTGACGCTCGCGGCTCCCGTCACGCTCACCTCGTCGGCCGCCGGGCAGGCGTGCACGGTAAACCTCGGCAAGCGGCTCTCGTGGCGCTGGGGTCAGGCCGCGTATCGGGTGGTCCCGGATTCGGCCATCAGCTGCACCGGGATGACCTTCTCATCCACCAACATGTCCGCATACATCCCGCTCCAGAGCCGCCAGCAGGGCCAGGGGCTCCTGCTGAGCTCGTGGGGGGTGTCGTACGACCCCGCGACGGGCGCGTACACCCGTCAGCGCGAGTTGCACCTCTATAACACCCCGGCGTCGAACGACTGGGAGGAGATCCTGCGCCTCGAAGTCAGCCTGGGCTACGGCTTCGGCGGCCTGCTCAGTGAGAACCAGACCGCAGGCGGCGCATCGGGCAGCATTCCCCACGGTCCCATCTGGGGGAGGTTCAGCCTGGGATCGGCGACGTCGTACTTCCCGCCGTTCCTCTATGGCCAGCCCTCACTTCCGCCGGCAAATGTGGTCACCCAGTTGCCGGCGTCACGCTTTTCCGTGACGCCCTTCACGTGGAAGCGGAGCACCAAGGTGTCCGTGAAGGGCCGGCGGGTGAGCCCGACGAGGATCAGCCTGTCGATCAGCGCCGACCGAAACGCCTCGTTCCAGAACACCACGGCCCCCACGTACCGGCGACAGACCGTGTTGTCGTCGTCGCCGGCCGACCACGCGGTTGTCAAGCGCGGCAGCAAGGTGATCACCCGGGTGAAGTTGTCGCCGTACGGCACCGCAACCGTCGCCGTGCCGGACATCCCGGGCCACAACCGGTACTCCGTGACCATGGTGGCCACCGACGACAACTACCAGGGGCAGGCCTCGATCACTCGGTAGTTCGACATCCGCGGGGAACGGGGTTGCCGCCCTGCTGCCCGCGGATCGAACGCCCCCCGGAGGCTCAGATCCGGCGTGCCGCCTGCTTCGAGAGGAAGAAGCCCTTCCCGGAGTTGTTGCGGCACGTCACGCCGGTCATGCGCACCTGGCAGGTGAACGGGCCCCAGGTCCAGTTGCGGCCGTAGCCAACCGTGGTGAAGCCCGCGCCATTTGGCGGTGGCAGGGCCGTGTCGCCGTGGCAGGTCCAGCGTGCGGCACCCGTGGCGCCCAGGCTGAACGAGTCGCCGTAGTCGAGTGGACACGACTTCGGCTGCGTGGGTGACACGAACGTGTGCGAGCGGATGTCGCATCGCAGGTTCGCCTTGCCGTCGAACTTCGACGCGATGCACCCGATGTTGCGGGTGGGCGTGGTCATCTGCGCGATCTGGCTGGCGGACGCCGTGCCGGCCGTGATGGCCGCGAGCCCGATGGCGGTGAGGAACATGGTGGAGCGGGTCATGGCGTGACGCTATGCCTCTGGCACGGCGCGCACCATCACCGCGGTTCCGTACGACCGGCGCGGTATCGTCACGGCCATGACCGCGGAACACATCGGCCTGCTCATCCACCTGCTCGGCGCATTCGCGTTCGTCGCGGGTGTCGTGACGGCCGGGGTGAGCTTCGAGGTTGCCCGGCGCCGGCACACGGCGCTTGAGGTCGCGGCACTGCTGCGGGCTGCGCGCATCGGCGCGGTGGTGGCGGGAATCGGCGGCGCGGTGCTGCTGCTCGGCGGCCTCTGGCTCGCGGGCGATCTCAACCTCTACCGCACGCGCTGGCTGCAGGCGTCGGTATTGGCGTTCCTGTTGTCGCTGCTGCTCGGCATGGCCGGCGGGCGGCGCCCGAAGCAGGCCCGCGAGATGGCGCAGCGCATCGCGTCAGGGGGCGGGGGCGACGTTGACGAGATGCGCCGCCTGCTGAACGATCGTGCCGCACTGGTGACCAACTGGATTGCCGCGGTGCTGGCGCTCGCCGTGCTGGTGCTCATGATCTGGCAGCCCGCCCTCTAGGCCACGAGCCGCCCCGGGGCCGGTGCCGGTGGCTCGGAGCCCCGGCGCACCATCGTCATTCGGTCGAGCAGCCCCTCCACCCACAGGTCGACCATGGGGTTCATGCCAAGCCCCGCCCGGGTGCGTTGCACCTCGGCGAGGCACTGCTCGATCTCGACGCGACGCTCGGGGTGGGCCACTGCCTGAAGCCGGTCGAGCAGGTTCGCGTGCCGCACCGACTCGGGGCTGCCGGTGGCCACTGCCAACGCGTCGGCCAGCACGGCGGTCATGCCGTCCAGCACGTGCCGCCAGCCCTCGGTCACCAGGCGACGCCGCTCGCGCTTCTCCTGGTCCTCGGCCTTCTTCGCGGCCGTCTTCCCGCCGCGCTTGCCGTCGAGCTCCGCGGCCGCGGCCCGCAACTGGATGAGCTCCTCGCTGGGGTGCTCGCCCGCTGCAGCGTCCATGGCCGTCTGGATGTCGTGCACCACCTCAAGGCCGCCGCCTGACGACTCGAGCACCGAGATGCCGAGGTCAGCACCCAGTGATCGCAGGCGACGTTCGAACGGGCCCACCTGCAGGGCAAGCAGGCCATCGGCACGCGCACGGGCACGGGCCTCCGGGGCGGACTCTCCCCGGGCCTCCAGTTCCTGCGCCACCACGGCCCAGCCGGGGTTGCGGAAGGGCACCGCCATGCACCGCGATCGGATGGTGGGCATGAGGCGCGACGGATTCTCGGTGATGAGAATGATGTGCGAGAGCGGGGGAGGCTCCTCGAGGATCTTCAGGATGCGGGAGGCCCCGGTGCGATCCTGCATCTCGTCAGCCCCGTCGATGATGAGCACGCGGCGAGCGCCCACCGACGGCTTGGACGACAGCGCCACGAGTTGCGCCTCCAGCTGCTCGTCCATGCGCAAAACGTTTCCCGAGGCACGTGCGGTATCGATGTCGAGCGACTCGTCATCGGGGTGGTGCGTGCCGCCGGGATCGACGATGGCCCACGCGAATGCGCGGGCGGCACGGTGCTTACCTGCGCCCACGGGGCCGTGCAGCAGCAGCTGCTGCGGGGGGGAGGGACGGTCGGCGGATGCGGACAGGATGCGCTCGGCCAGCGGCTGCCCCGGCACGGCGACCGGACTCATGTGCCCCCGATCACGGCCGCAAGCACCCGGGTATGCACCTCATCGAGCGTGCCCGCTGCAGGGATGAGTGCGATGCGATCGGGGAACAGGCGGGCCACCTCGCGGTACCCCTCCGCCACGGCCTCCTGCAGCGCCTCGCCCTCGCCCTCGATGCGGTCAACGCTTGCCCGTCCCGCGCGCCGGTCGCTTGCCGACGACGGCACGATGTCGAGGATGACCGTGAGGTCGGGCATGCACTCGCCGATACCCGGGGTGTTCACCTGCACCACCTGATCGATGCCCAGACCGCGGGCGGTGCCCTGATACGCGAGGGATGAGTCGAGGAATCGGTCGGCCACCACCCAGCGCCCGGCCTCGAGCGCAGGGCGCACCACGTCGGCCACCAGCTGCGCACGGGCAGCGGCGAACAGCAGCGCCTCGGCCCACGGGCTCATGGCATCCGGGCCCAGCACGATGTCGCGGATGTCCTCGCCCAGAGCGGTGCCACCGGGCTCGCGCACCGCGATGACGTCGTGGCCCCGGTCGCGCAGCGCGTCGGCGAGCATGGCCGCCTGCGTGCTCTTGCCCGACCCATCAACGCCCTCCAGCGAGATGAAGCGTCCACTCACAGCAGTTGCCCCGTTCCCATCAGGATGACCACCACGAAGATGAGCGTGCAGATGACGCCTCCCGTGATGCGTGTCGTCGCGCTTGTGGAGACGCGCGTCGGGGGAGCGGCGATGTCGTGCGCCAGGCGGGCCAGCACGTCGGGCAGCGGCCCGTCACCGGTGCTGCTCATGACGCGCTCTTGTGCGGCGCGCGCCGGGCCGCCATGCTGCGCCGCGATCGTTGGTCGACCAAGGACTTCCCGATGACGCAGGCGACGTTGCTCATGACGAGGCGAGGCTAGCAGTGGCCCCGACGGGTCCCGTCATCGTCACCGGCGGTGCCGGATTCATCGGATCCACCTTGCAGGACGCGCTGGTGGCAGCCGGTCGCGAGGTGCATGTGATCGACAACCTGGCCACCGGGCACCGCCGCAATCTCAACGCGCAGGCGACGTTCCACGAGGTGGACATCCGCGATGCCGACGCGGTGGCCACGGTGGCCCGCGAGAGCGGCGCGGCCACCATCTTCCACATGGCGGCCCAGGCGGATGTGCGCAAGGCCATCGAGAACCCCGCGTTCGACGCCGACGTGAACATCGGCGGCACGCTGTCGGTGCTGGAGGCCGCGCGCATCAACGGGGCGCGCGTCATCTTCGCCGCAACCGGTGGCGGGGCGTACGGGGAGTACGACGGCCTGCCCATCCCCACCAGTGAGGCCGACGAGCCGCGCCCCATGTCGCACTACGGCCAGAGCAAGCTGGCGGGCGAGGCCTACTGCGCGCTCTACGGGCGTCTCTACGGCCTTCCGACCGTGCGCCTGCGGCTGGGCAACGTGTACGGCCCCCGGCAGGACCCGCACGGCGAGGCCGGGGTGGTGGCCATCTTCTCGGGCAAGCTCATCGACGGCGAGCCCATGAAGGTGTT
>CANGAY010000027.1 GCA_947451735.1 Actinomycetota bacterium | reverse complement strand
CCACTGTCGGCGTCGAGAGCGGCGACAGCTGGCCGGTGGTCTGGTCGATGGCGTACTGGAACACCTGGTTGGTGCTGCGGCTCGCCACGTACAGGTACGTACCTGCCGGGTTGACGGCCAGCCCCTCGGGGTTGGTGCCCGCGGCGATGGTCGGGGTGGGGAGCGGCACGAGGCGCCCGTCCGAGAGAATGCGGAACTGGCCCACCATGCCGGTGCTGCGGTAGTCCACGTACGCGAAACGCTGATCAGCGGTGATGGCCATGTACCACGGTGCAGACCCTGCACCTGTCGACACCGTCGGGGTGGACAGCGGCGACAGCGATCCATCCGGTTGCACCGCGAACTGACTGATGCTGTTGCCGCCCGAATTGACCGAATAGGCAAAGGCGCTATCGGGCGTCACAGCCACGCCCTTGGGAGTCGCATCAGTGGTGCCGGCGACGGTGACGGGGCCGAGCGCACCACCAGCCCCAATCGGGAACTGGCTCACGCTGCCGGCCGAGGCCTGCGCGACCAGCAGCGATGACCCCGGCACAACGCGACTGGTCGCGAGCGAGTACGCCGGGGCCGATCCGCTGGCGTTGCTGGCGATCACCTGCACGCGCAGGTACTTGCCCAGGTCGGTGGTGTCCACCGAGTAACTGGCAGTGGCATTGCCGGTGCCCGTGGCATTGGCCCAGCCGTCGGTGCCATTTGACGACACCTGCCACTGGTACGCGTAGGTGATCGTCGCCGGACCGGTCCAGGTGCCGCTGGTTGCGGTGAGCACCCCGTACGTGGTGCCCGTGCCGGCCACCGTTGGCACCACGGTGTTCACGGGGCCCGTGTTCACATTCACGCTGGATGCGGCGACCGACTGAAGCGGGCCCTGCGTATTGGCGCGATCAACCACCGCACCCGACCGCAAGGTCAGCACGAGCGAGCCGGCGGTCAGGGGCGCCGTGCCCGACACCGTCACGGTATACGGGCCGAATCCTGATCCGCTCACGCCTGTCACCGACCACCCAGCGGCTGCACTACCGCGCAGCGTGAAGTCCGTCACGGCGAGCCCGCTCACCAACTGGTCGAAGTTCAGCGTGTACGTGATGGGGCTCGCCGTGGTCACTGCCGCCGGCGTCGTGAACGAGCTGACCGTGGGCGTGCCGTAGTCGAGGCCGCGGAACAGCGTGACCGTCGCGGCGTTGTACTGCGTGGCGGGGCCGGCGTTGCCTGCGGCATCGGTGAACGACCCCGCGCGGAATCCCAGCGTCACTGTGCCGTTGGCAGGCAGCGACGACGAGTTCGACACCGTCACCGTGTACGGCCCGGTGCCCGACCCGGCAACCGACTCCACGCCCCATCCGCTCGAGGTGCCGCCCACGATGAAGTTGCTGGCTGTGAGCGACGCGCTGGGTGCCTCGCTCAGATTGAGCGTGTACGTGATGGGGCTCGTGAACGTGGTCAGCGCCGACGCGGTGAGCGACGTCACCGTCGGTGCCACCGAGTCGTATGTGGTTGCCGCGGTGCCGGCGATGGGCGCTGCCGGGAACGACGAGCCGCCCACCGTGACGGCGCCGGTGTTGAGCGACAGCGTCACGTTGCCCTGGGTGGGCGCGACGCCATTCAGGGTGACGGTGTACGGCCCGGCGCCCGACCCGGTGACCGAGGCCACCGACCACCCCGTGCTGGTGCCGCCCACGGTGAAGTCGCTGGCATCAAGGCCAGTGGGTGTTCCCGTGGCGAAGTCGAGCCGGAACTGCATGGTGGTGGTCTTGGAGTAGGCCGCGACCGGGGTGATGGCGGCCTCGGGGCGACCCCACACCAGCACCCAGCCGTTGGGGTTGCCACCGGCCTGCGCGGCCGAGCCCCCGTAGGCGTTGCCGGCCGACCGGGTGGTGATGGCGTTGATAGTGGTGCTGGGCTGTGCCCAATTGGCCGACACGGTCTGGCCCACACCGTTGCCGTCACTCAGGCCGAGGCCGATGGAGTTGCTCGCACCGTTGAACGTGGTGTCGAGCGCGCTGGCCGTGCCCTGCGTGGCCGAGTCGGTGACGCCCATCAGGATGAAGTCGCCGGTGTCGGCGGTGAACAGACCCGCCGCGGATCCGTTGCTCTGGGCCAGGTACTTGTAGGTGGGCGTCACGGCGCCCGCAGCGTTGAACAGCGAGGCGCCGGTCACGGTGATGCCGGCGGGCAGCGCCAGCGCCGACCCGATGGTGGCGCCGCCCAACTGGCTCCACGTGTGCGAGCCGGTGGTGATGACACCCTGGATGTTGCGGCTTGTGCCGGCGGTGTCGTAGCCCTCAAGCAGATACGCGTTGTGCTTGATGCCGAACACCGACTGGTTGGCGTACTGGTCGCCGTTGGTCGTGACCGTGGAGAAGATGCTCGCGGTGGAGGTGAGCCCCGAGTTCTGGTCGGTGGTGAACAGCGACCGTATGCCGCTCACCGTGAGCGCCTGCGTCGTGGGCTGACGGAAACCGGCGATCAACTCCCAGGTGCTGCCGTTGAACTGCTTGGTGATAGCCGCTGCCTGGGCGCTCGACGCCCCCGCAGTGGCGAAACCGAGGCAGGCCAACAGGCTCGCAACGAGAGCGAGAATCCACGCCGGAAACCGGCGTGGCAGTCGGGTTTTTGGGGTCCGCAACGGCACTGGGGATGGCGCAAGGGGGTCAGTCGGGGGTAGATGGCGCACGCGATCCGGATTTCCGCGTCGCGCCCCGGACTGAAACTCCTGCATGCGCAGTGTGAACCTAGCGCGGAGGCCCCGCCGGATACAACATCGCTTCAGGGGGAATGCGGGGGTTATCCCCACCATCCGATGTTCCGGCGCAACCGGATTGTGGGGAAAGCCCTAGCGCGGCGGAGCGAGCGGCGGCAGCCCAGCGGGGCCGGCCCCGGGACCCGTGGCGATGGGCCTGCGACGGGCAGCGCCCATCAACAGCCCGGCCCCGCCCAGCAGCAGCAGCGCCAGCAGCGACGCCACCCATGCCAGTTCGGTCACCGTGGGCACCTTGGTGAGTGCCCCACCCAGGTCCTTGAAGATGCTGGTGAGGTCGGCCGTGGACGTGGTCTGCGCAAACACACCACCGGTTTGCGTCGCCATGCCAGCCAGGGTCTCCGCGGGCGGCGGACGGTCGGGGCGACCGGCGTCGTTGCCCAGCATCACGGTGTAGAGCGGCACCTTCACGGCCTGTGCACGGGCGATGGCGTCGTCGGTGGTGGTGCCCACGTTTCCGGCGCCATCGGTGAGAATCAGGATGCGGCCCGCCGACTGCTGCGACGTGGCAGGCACGGGGCTCAGCGCACCGGCGCCGGAGAGTGAGCCGATTCCGGCCACCACGGCGTCGCCGAGGGCGGTGCCCTCCTTCACCTCAAGGCGGTCGAGGGCGCTCCGCACAGCCTGACGGTCGAGCGTGGGCGCCACCTGCACAACGGCGCGGTCATTGAACGTGACCAACCCCACCTGCACCTCTTCAGGGGCGGAGTCGAGGAACTGGTTGGCGGCGGCCTTCGCCGCATCAAGACGGTTGGGCTGCAAGTCGGTCTTCTGCATGCTCTTCGAGGTGTCGATCTCGAGCACCACAGCCCCGTGGCGCTGGTCCTCGACCGTGCTGAATGCCGGACGCGCAAGCGCGATGGGGCCCATGGCGACCGCCAGCAGGCCGAGCGCAAGGGCAATGCGACGCAGGCGCCGGGCCTTGGCGTCGCTGCCGATCGCCATTACCGACGGATCGGCAAATGCCTGGCCCGCCTTGGCGCGGTCGCGCTCCCACCGCACGGCGATGACCACCAGCACGGGGATCACCAGCAGGGTCCACAGCCACATGGGGTCGAGGAACGTCATGGCAGCCTCGGGCTGAAGCGCCAGGCGGCGATGCCGGCGAGGATCAGCAGCAGGGCGGCGATGCCCGCGGGCCACGATGACACCTCGCCCATCACCTGACGGGTGCCGAGGAAGGTGCCCAGGTTGTCGTACACCTGGCTCAGCGAGTCGGCGTCCTGGCTTTCAAAGGCCTGGCCACCGCTGATCTCGGCCACTGCCGCGAGCGACTCGGGGTCGGGCGGCACGCGGCGGCCATCGGGCAGCTGGCCGTCGGGCGTGCCGAGCGCCACGGTGTACACGGGCACGCCGGCGTCCTTGGCCTGCTGCGCGGCGTCCTGGGGCATGGTGCCCACGGTGTTGGCGCCGTCGGAAAGCAGCAGGATTCGCGCCTCCTGCAGCTTGCCGGTGTTCTGGGGCTGCGTCGAACGCAGGGCGTCGAGCGACGAGATGATGGCCTCACCACTGGCGGTTGCGCCATCGGCCACCAGCGAGTCAACCGCACGCTTGAAAGCGTCACGGTCAGTGCTCGGCGGCAGCAGCACGTTGGCCTGGCCGTTGAAGGCCACAAGGCCCACCTGGAACTGGCGCGGCACCTTCTGGGCAAAGCGGATGGCGGCGTCCTGCGCAGCACGCAGGCGGTACGGCGACACATCGTCCGACGCCATGGATCCCGACACGTCAACGGCCAGCATGATGCTGCCCTGATCGCGCGGCACGTCGGTAACGGCCTGCGGGCGGGCAAGCGCCACGGTGAACCCGGTGAGAGCGAGCACCAGCAGGGTGCCCGGCAGCCACTTCACCCAACGGCGGCGCTGCGGCATGGCGATTGCCACCAGGTCGAGGTCGGCAAATGGGATTGCGGCACGGCCGGTGCCCCGGCGCTCGCGCATGATCCACCACGCCACACCCGCGGCCAGCGGGATGAGCAGCAACAGCACCCATGGCTGCATGAAGCTCACGATGCGAGCCTCCTGCGCTGCCCACTGCCGAGCGAGCGCGCCAGGTCGAGAATCCAGTCGGTGCCGGGCTCGATGCGCACGTAGCGCGCACCGGTGCGGGCGATCATGCCGCGGCGACGGGTCTCGGCATCGGCCACCGCCTGGCGGAACCGCTGCTGGAACGCCGGGTCGCTGGTGTCAACCAGCAGGGTGCGTCCGGTCTCCACGTCGCGCAGCGGGATGGTGCCCACCTCGGGCATCTCGCGCTCACGGCGGTCGCGGATCTCGCAGATGATCACGTCGTGCCGGCGGCCCAGGCCACCGATGGCCCGCTCGAGCCCCGGCGACCACGGCATGTCGCTGAGAATGGTGATGAGGCCGCGGTGTCGGGCCACGCGGCCGAGCAGCGTGACGGCGTGCGCCAGATCGCTGCGACCCACCGCCGGCTGCGGCTGCATGGCGTCGAGCGCGGCGATGCCACTCACCAGCCCGCGGCGGTCGCCACGCGGCGGCCGCAGCAGGTCGAGCCCACCTGATATTGTGGCCGCGATGCCGAGGCGGTCCCCCCTCCGCCTCAGCACCGCGCCCAACGCGGCCAGGACCTCTCGGGCCTGACCGACCTTTGTGCCCCCGTGGGTGCCGAACACCATCGAGGGCGACAGATCAACGAGTGCCCATGCGGTGAGCACGGGCTCGAGCTCGGGCACGCGCACCATCGCCTCGGGCGACCGTGCGGTGAGCGGCCAGTCGATCCAGCGCACGTCGTCACCCGGCTCATAGGCACGGGTGAGCGACGACTCGCCGCCCGGGCCGGGCCGGCGCCCCTGGCGCTCGCCCTGCAACAGGCCATCGAGCCGGCGTCCGACGCGTACCTCGACGCGGCGGAGCAGTGCGTCAGGCGACGTTGCGCCCGCCACCGATCTCCACCTTCGGCTGCGCCACCTGGGCGAGAATTCGATCGAGCACCTGATCGGGCTTCACCTCTGCGGCCAGCGCCTCGTACGACAGCACCACGCGGTGGCGCAGGGCGTCGTGGTACAGCGAAGCCACGTCCTCGGGCAGCACGTACCCGCGACCGCGCATCACGGCCAGCGCGCGGGCGCCGCGGATGAGCGAGAGGCTCGCGCGCGGCGATCCACCCAGTTCGAGGTACGGCGCCAGGTCGGGCAGGCCGGCCTCCGCCGGGTTCCTCGTGGCAGTCACCAGCTGCACGGCGTACGTGCGCACCCGGTGGTCCACGAATACCTCGTCGGCCAGTGCCTGCAGCTCCATGATCTGCGCGGGGTCCAGCAGGCGACGGGGCGCGGGCGGGTCGCTGGCCATGCGGCGCACGATCTCCTCCTCGTCGGCCGCCGACGGGTAGTCGACCACCAGCTTGAAGATGAAGCGGTCGAGCTGCGCCTCGGGCAGGGCGTACACGCCCTCGCTCTCGATGGGGTTCTGCGTGGCCAGCACGAAGAACGGCTTCGGCGTGGCGTGGGTCTCGCCGGCGATGGAGGCGTGGCCCTCGGCCATCACCTCGAGCAGCGCGCTCTGCACCTTGGCGGGCGCGCGGTTGATCTCGTCGGCCAGCACGAAGTTGGCGAACACCGGGCCGAGACGCGTGGCGAAGTCGCCGTCGCGGGTGAGCACCTGGCCACCCACCACGTCGCTCGGCACCAGGTCGGGCGTGAACTGGATGCGGTGGAAGTCGCCACCGCTCACCTTGGCCACGGTCTCGAGCGTGAGCGTCTTGGCAAGGCCGGGCACGCCCTCAAGCAGCACGTGGCCGCGGGCGAGCAGCGCCACCAGCACGCGGTCGAGCAGCTCGTCCTGCCCCACCACCACGCGGCGCAGTTCGTAGAGCACGGCCTCAAGCCGGTCGCGCGGCGACGCGTCTGCGCCGGGCACGGGGATGGGCTCGTCGTTCACTGATGCTGCTCCTTGCTCGTTCATCACTTGACTGACTCCAGGGCGGCCTGCACCTGGGCGCTTGTGACCGCGAAGCCGATGCCCACGTTGCCGGGCACCGGGCTGTTGATTGATGTGGGAATGCCGACGAGGCGGCCGCGCAGGTCGAAGAGACCCCCGCCCGAGTTGCCGGGGTTGATCGGCGCGTCGGTCTGAATCATCGACTGACCCGAGTCGCCCTTACGGCCCACCGCGCTCACCACTCCCACCGTGACGGTGTTCATGAGGCCGAACGGGCTGCCGATGGCGAACACGGTGTCGCCCGCGCGGAGCGCGGCGTCGGGCTCGGCGGCCAGGGCGGCACCCGCACCCACAGCGCCCGACGGCTTGAGCACGTCGAGGTCGTGCTGCGGATCGCTGAACACCACGTCGGCCGGCACCTCGCGGTTGTCGGCGGTGACGATGGTGACCTTGCCGCCCTTGGCGCCGGCCACGTGGTTGTTGGTGATCACCAGGCCGCGCGACTGCATGACCACGCCGCTGCCCTGACCCTCCGCCGTGCGCACCTGCACCACCGACGGCTTGACGCTGGCGATGGCGTCCTGCAGCGGCATGGTGGCCGCGTCGGCCGCCGACGCCGTGGGCGTGGCCTGCCCGCTGCTGGCGACGGGTGCTGCCGACTGCGTGTCGTTGCCACCGATCAGCGACGCCGTCACGCCTCCACCCACCGCTCCGGCCACCGCGGCAACGGCCACCAGCGTGGCCACGCGGGCGCGTGCGGCGCCCTCGCGCGGCGCCGTGGGCGCCGGCCGCGACGTGGGCGGCACCGGCGGCGGTGTGGCCGCGGTCGGTGCCTCGAACTGCGCGGTCGGCTCGGCGGT
>CANGAY010000026.1 GCA_947451735.1 Actinomycetota bacterium | reverse complement strand
GACCGACCACCGGGTCGAGCTTGCCGTCCTGCGCCATCTTGGTGAGGTTGCGGCCGAACTGGTCGAGCAGCTTGCTCGACTTCTTGTCGCCCGACTGGCTGCCGCTCCCGCTGCCGCCACCGCTGCCGCCACCCTGGCCCTGACGGCGACCGGGGCCGGAGAGCATGCGGATGATCTCGTTGCGGATCTTCTCGGAGTCGGCGTCGAAGTCGGCGAGGATGCGTGCGGCGACGCCCTCGTTCTCGCGCACGAGGCCGAGCAGGATGTGCTCGGTGCCGATGTAGTTGTGCCCCAGCGACAGCGCCTCGCGCAGTGCCAGCTCAAGCACCTTCTTGGCGCGCGGCGTGAACGGGATCTGGCCGGAGGTGACTTCCTCGCCCGACCCGACAATGCGGATGACCTGAGCGCGTACCTCCTCCACGGTGATCTCGAGGCCCTCGAGCACGCGGGCGGCGAGGCCCTCTTCCTCACGCAGCAGGCCGAGCAGGATGTGCTCGGTGCCGATGTAGTTGTGCTTGAGCGTGCGGGCCTCTTCCTGGGCCAGCACGACGACCTGACGGGCGCGTTCGGTGAAGCGTTCGAACATCGGTCCTAATCCTCCTGATGAGTCCCCTCGGGACCCGTGGCGGCGGATGCAATTGACGACGACCGTACCACCGGGTCGGTGTGGTCAATGAGGAGATCGGTCGTCCCCGGTTCCGGACTTACGCACGACTGCGGAGCCCCTTCGCAGCAGGTCTCCACCTTGCGGTGGCAGCGATCGCACCAGAGGCCGTTGTGCCTCCAGATGAGCGCCGCGTCACACGCCGGACATGCACCCATTTCCATCTGGGAATTATCGCACGCGTGTTCGGACCACCCCGCGAACGGGGTGGTCACTGAACAGCGATATGTGCACGCGGGGCGGCGTCCCGAAGGGACGCGTCCGAGGATTACTCCTCGTCGGCCTCCGCGGCGTCGGCGGCACCCACGGCCACCGGCTCCTCGATCACCTCGATGGTGTCGACCTCGACGAGCTCGGTCTCACCATCGGCACCCTCAACCGCGATGATCTCCTCGGTGAGGATGATCTCCTCGTCCACCGGCGCGCCGCCCTCGGTCGCCTGGATCGGGTTGGCGGCGCGGTGCGCCTTGACCGAACGATCCTGGTCGGGGTACGGCAGCAGGCCCATGGTGCGGGCGCGCTTCACGGCCTGGGCGAGCTGCGTCTGCTGCCGGCGCGAGAGGCCGGTGATGCGACGCGAGCGGAGCTTGCCGCGCTCGGAGAGGAAGCGGCGAAGCGACGGGAAGTTCTTCCAGTCGAGCTCCTCTGCAGAAAGAAGGGGACGACGCTTGCGCGGGGCAGGCGCCCCGCCCTTCTTCTTCTTGATGCGCCCGCGTCCGCGCGGCTTCGCCATGTGACCTCTCGATTTCGTGTGCTGCTGAGAACGGCGGGGGAAATTACTCCCGGCATGGCACGGGCGCAAGGCGCACCGTCGCCGTTCTCCTCATTAGTTGCGCATTGCAGGAAAAAGGATGACCTCACGGATCGAATGACGATCGGTGAGCAGCATCACCAGACGGTCGATGCCCAGACCGAGCCCACCGGTGGGCGGCATGCCGTGCTCGAGCGCGATGAGGAAATCCTCGTCGGCGGGCTGCGCCTCGTCATCGCCCGCCGCGCGATCGGCCTGCAGCATGGCGAACCGCTCGCGCTGGTCGTCGGGGTCGTTCAGCTCGGAGAACGCATTCGCGAGCTCCATGCCCCCGCAGAACGCCTCGAAGCGCTCCACCAGGCGCGGGTCGTCCTCGCGGCGCTTGGCGAACGGCGAGAGTTCCAGCGGGTAGTCCATGAGGATGGTGGGCTGGATGAGCGTGGGCTCGAGCGACTGGCTGAGGATACCGTCCACCAGCTTGGGCCAGGGCGCGTTGTCGGGGGCGTCCAGACCCGCGGCACGCATGGCCTGGCGCAGCGATGCCGCGTCGGGGTGCGCCATCACGTCGATTCCGCTGGTCTCCTGGAGGGCATCCACCAGGCGCACCCGTCGCCACGGCGGCGTGAAGTCGATCTCGCCGTCCTTCCACGGCACCGTCGTGCCACCGGTGGCCTCGATGGCCGCGGACGACACCATCTCCTCGAGCATGGCCGCCACGTCGTCGTAGTCGGCGAATGCCTCGTACGTCTCGAGCATCGTGAACTCGGGGTTGTGCTTGAACGACACGCCCTCGTTGCGGAAGTCCTTGCCGATCTCGTACACCTTCTCGAGGCCGCCCACGATGCAGCGCTTGAGGTACAGCTCGGTGGCGATGCGCAGGAAGAGGTCGCGGTCGAGTTCGTTGTGGTGCGTCACGAACGGGCGTGCGGCGGCACCGCCATAGATGGGCTGCAGTGCCGGGGTCTCGACCTCGATGAAGCCGCGGGAGTCGAGAAAGCGCCGCACGCCGGCGATGGCACGGGCGCGCATCATGAACTGCTCGCGCACGTCCTCGGCAGCCATCAGGTCGAGGTAGCGCTGCCGGTAGCGGGTCTCCGGGTCGGTGAGCCCGGCGTGGCGGTCGGGCGGTGGGCGCAGCGACTTGGCCAGCATGTCCACCGAGTCGGCGGCCACCGACACCTCGCCGCGGCGCGTGCGCACCACGGTGCCGCGGATACCCACGATGTCGCCCAGATGCGCGCCGGCCAGCACGGCGAGCCCCTGCTCGCCCAGGCGGTCGAGCGTGGCCCACACCTGCATGGTGCCGCTGCGGTCCTCCACGTCGGCGAACACGGTCTTGCCCTGTCCGCGACGGGCCACCAGGCGCCCGGCCACGGCCACCTGCCCATCGGCCTCGTCCCCCGCCTCGAGCGGCTCGCCGAGGGCGCGGGCGTCGGCCACGGGCACGCGACCCGTGAACCTCGCCGGGTACGGGTTGATGCCCTGCGCACGCAGTTCGGCCGCGCGCTGGCGGCGATCGGCGATCAGGCGCTCGATACCGCCATCGGCGTCCTCGGGCGCCCCGCCCGGGACGTCGGGGGAGGTGCTCAGTCCTCCGCCTCGATCTTCACGACCTGGTATTCCACCTGGCCGCGCGGGGTGGCAACGGTGACCTTGTCGCCCTTCTTGCGACCCATCAGCGCCTTGCCGATGGGGCTCTCGTTCGACAGGCGGTCGTTCATGGGGTCGGCCTCGGCCGATCCCACGAGCGCGAAGCTCTTGGTCTTCTTGTCGCTGGTGGTGCGCACGGTCACCTTGGTGCCGATGCCCACCACGTCGGTGGCCACATCGTGCGTGTCGACGATGCGGGCGTTGCGCAGCTGGTGCTCGATCTGGATGATGCGCGACTCGACGTGCGCCTGCTCATTCTTGGCGTCGTCGTACTCGGAGTTCTCGGAGATGTCGCCGAACTCACGTGCCGTCTTGATGCGATCGGCAACCTCGCGACGCTTGGTCGTCGTGAGGTACTCGATCTCGTCCTGGAGCTTGGCGTAGCCCTCTTCGGTGAGGATCACCTCGCGTTCCACAAGCAGCCTCCCCTTGCGTCGTTGCCCTGAAAGCGGCCGCGGACGATACCCGAGGCGGTCGGGGGCGCGCAATGCACGTGTCGCGCGACCCGTCGGTGTGTCATGCCGCGGGGGGTGCCGACGCGCGCAGGCGCGCCAGTCGCACGCGCACCTGGGCCAGATCGGGCTCCTCCATGAGGGCCTGCAACTCGGCATCGGGCACGCCCCGGCCCGTGAGGTACCACGAGTGGAACTTGCGCAGGTAATGGCACGAGCGGTCGGGCCCCAGCAGTTCCTCGATGCCGTCGCAGAAGGCCTCGAGTTCGGTGATGACCTCGGGCAGCGACGGGCGCGGATCGGGACGCCCCTCGGCGATGGCGCCGAACACCCACGGGTTGCCAAGCGCCGCCCGGCCGATCATCACGGCAGCCGCGCCCGTGCGGTCGAGTTCGGCCCGGGCCTGCACGGCATCGGCGATATCGCCGCTGATGACCACCGGGATCTGCACGGCGGCCACCACCGAGGCGCTGATTGCATGGTCGGCCGTGCCGGCGTACTCCTCGGCCGCGGCGCGCGGATGGATGGTGATCATCGCCGCGCCGGCATCCTCGAAGCGCCGCGCCACCTCGGCCGGGTCCATGTCGCCGGGCTTCAGACCACGACGCATCTTCACCGTCACGGGGATGTCCACGGCATCGGCCATGGCGCGCACCACTGCGGCACCCTTTGCCGGGTCGGCCAGCAGCGCCGCGCCTGCGCCCGTCTTCATGATCTTGGGGACCGGGCACCCCATGTTGATGTCCACCATGTCGGCGCCGGCGTCCTGCACGGCCCGGGCGGCCTCGGCCATCACGTCGGGGTCGCCGCCGAACACCTGAATGCCCATTGGGTGCTCACCGGGCACCACGTCGAGCATCTGCTGCGTGCGGCGGTTGCCGTGGCGGATGCCGTGGGCGGCCACCATCTCCGACACCACCAGGCCCGCGCCGTGCTCGCGCGACTGGCTGCGGAACACGCGGTTGCCGATGCCCGCGAGCGGCGCCTGCACCACGCGGTTGGGGATGACCACATCGCCCACGCGCCAGGTGTCGGCGAGCGGCCACGGGCCTTCCCCCGCCACCGGCTCCACCGGCTCACGCTGGCGCGCCGCCACGAGGGCGCGCATGCGCTTCTTCACCGGCGGCGGCTCCGGGCCGGGGCCCCCACCGTGCGCTCGTGGACGATGCGCAGGCCCTCGAGCGTGAGCATGGGCTCATGCTCCTCGATGAGCACCGAGTGCGGGATGACCAGCGGGGCGAGGCCACCGGTGGCAACGACCACCGGCTGCGCGCCCAGTTCCTCGGCGATACGGGTGACCATGCCGTCAACCATGGCCGCGGCGCCGAGCACCAGCCCCGACTGCATGCTCTCCACCGTGTTGCGGCCGATGGCTGCGGGCGGCGATGCCAGTTCCACGCGCATCAGGCGCGCGGCCCGCTGCGACAGGGCATCGAGGCCGCTGTCCACTCCCGGGGCGATGACCCCGCCGAGGAACTCCCCGTCGGCCGACACCACGTCGATGGTCGTGGCCGTGCCGAAGTCGACCACCACGCAGGGGCCGCCGAGGCGTGCGTGGGCGGCCACGGCGTTGGCGATGCGGTCAGCGCCCACCTCGTGCGGGTTGTCCACCAGCAGCGGCATGCCGGTGCGCACCCCGGGTCCCACCACCACGGCGGGGCGGTCAAGGTAGCGGTCGGCGAGCGCCTGATAGGCCACCGTCAGTTCGGGCACCACCGAGGCCACCACCACGTGGTCCACCTCGGTGAGGCTTCCGCCGCGCAGCTCGAGAATGGTGTCGTGCCCGGCCGCGAGCTCGTCCACCGTGGTGCGGCGGATGGTGGAGACGCGCCAGTCGTGCAGCAGCTGGTCGTCCGAGAAGAGCCCGGCCACCGTCTGCGAGTTGCCCACGTCAACGGCGAGCAGCACGGTCAGTCCACCGCCATGGGCGCGTCGGGGTCGGGCGCGGCGTCATCATCGAGGCGCAGCACCTCCACCGTGATGTCCTGGGTGGTGTGCACCTCAACGCGCGGGATGATGCGCGTGGGACGGTTCTTGTCCCATACCCACACGTCCTCCATGGTGATCTTGAAGAACGGGTAGTTGGCCTGAGGCTCCACCTCACGCTGAAGGTGGTTGCACAGGTACGTGGCTTCCTGCGTGAGCACGCAGTAGCGGAACAGCGGAAAGACATCCGCGTATTCGCGCTTCAGGCGGAGCTCGAGCTCCGCGTCGTACTCGTCAAGTTCATCGGTGTGCGACATGGGCGCGGGATCATAGACCGGGGGCGCCGGAGTGCGGCGCCACCAGCGGATAGTCGGTGCGCGCAACCGGCTGGTCGCCGGGCGCGATGGCGGCGGCCAGCGCGGCGATGGCCGTGCCGTCGGGCAGCACGAGGGCCGGGTCCACCTCGAGCAGCGGCACCAGCGCGAAGCGGCGTTCGGCCAGGCGAAGATGCGGGATGGTCAGGTCGGGGTCGCGTGACGTGAAGGCGCCGCCGTCCCACACCAGCAGGTCGATGTCGATGGGCCGTGGGCCGTACCGCAGGCCGTCGAGATCACGGCCCGCCGCCCGCTCCACGCGCTTGGCCGCCGCGAGCACCGCAGGTGGTTCGAGATGGCTCTCGGCGATGGCGGCGGCATTGAGGAACGGCGGCTGATCCTCCACATCCTGCGGGGCGGTCTCATACACCGCACTCACCGCCCGCACCTCCACACCTTCGTGCGCGAGCGCATGCACGGCCTGCTGCAGCGCCTCGGCCCGGTCCCCGAGGTTCGACCCCAGGCCCAGCCAGTACCGGCTCATGCCGCGTCGCGCTCCACGTGCAGGGTCACCGCCACCTCATCAATGGCGTGCGCCACCGGTGCCTGCGGCTTGCCCACCGTCACGGTGACCGCCTGCACCAGCGGCTCCTGCAGCACCCGGTCGGCGATGAGCTGCGCAAGGCGCTCGATGAGGTCAACGGCGGGGCCGGCCACGATGGCGGCCACGTCGTCGCACACCGTGCCGTAGTCCACCGTGTCGCCCAGGGCGTCGCTCGCGCACGACGCCAGGCTCGACACCTCCATGGCCACGTCGATGATGAACGGCTGGCCCAGCTCGCGCTCTTCGGGCAGCACGCCATGGTTGCCCCGTACCTCGAGACCACGGATGTGAATGATCATGCCGCTCACTGCACGTCTCCCGTGCGGATTGCCTGGAACACCGCGAGGGCGTCCACGGTAGCGGCGACGTCGTGCACGCGCACCACCTGCGCGCCACCCGCCACCGAGGCGAGCGCGGCACCGAGCGACCCCGGCAGGCGATCGACCACCTCGCGGCCGGTGATCTGGCCGATCACGCCCTTCCGCGAGGCGCCCACCACCACGGGGCAGCCGATGGCGGCGATGCGCGGAAGGGCGGCGAGCAGCGCCACGTTGTGATGGAGCGACTTGCCGAAGCCGATGCCCGGGTCGAGCAGCACGGCGTCCTCTGGCACCCCCGCCGCCACGGCGGCAGCCAGGCGTGCCTCCAGGAAGGCCACCACCTCACCCACCACGTCGTCGTACCGCGGGTCGTCCTGCATGGTCTGCGGCTCGCCGCGCATGTGCATGAGGCACACCGCCGCCCCCTGGTCGGCCACCAGCGGCAGCATGGCCGGGTCTGCCCCCGCGCTCACGTCGTTCACCAGCACCGCGCCGGCGTCGAGCGCGGCGGCGGCGGTCGCCGCGTGCCGTGTGTCGATGGAGATCGGCACGTCAATGCCGCCACCCCGCATCGCCGCCAGCACGGGCTCCAGGCGGCGCAGCTCCTCGTCAGCCCCCACGGGCGCCGCACCGGGGCGCGTGCTCTCGGCACCGATGTCGCAGATGGCGGCACCCTGGGCGGCCACGGCGGCGATGCGCGCCACCGCCGTGTCGGCGGCGTCATGCTGCCCGCCGTCCGCAAACGAGTCGGGCGTGACGTTGAGGATCCCCATCACGCACGGGGACCTGAGCCATGAGAGGGTCGCGCTGATGCGCGGAAGGCTACGCGCCGGCGGTGCCGGGCTGACCCGGTGCCGGCGGCGGCACGGGCATGCGACGCGTTG
>CANGAY010000025.1 GCA_947451735.1 Actinomycetota bacterium | reverse complement strand
GAGCCCCGGCAAGGTGCTCGGTGGCAACGGCAGCTTCTACGCCAATCCCGCGGTGGCCTACGGGCGCATCTACATCGCCAACATCAATGGCCGCGTCATCGCCCTCGATGCCCACGATGGATCCATCGCCTGGGTGCGGGTCATCCCCGACTGGGTGTATTCCAGCCCCGCCGTCAGCGGCCGCACCGTGTTCGTGGGCTCATACGACCATCACCTGTACGCACTCGACGCCGTCACCGGCGGGGTGCGCTGGGCGTTCGATGCCGGCGAGCGCATCGCCGGGTCGCCCACGGTCATCGGCAACTACGTGTGGTTCGCCACCCTGGCGCGCCGCCCAGCCGACGGCCGCACGTACGCGCTCAGCACCGCCACGGGCGCGAAGGCCTACACGTTCAGGGACGGGCGCTACACGCCGGCCATCGGGGTTGAGGGCCGCCTGATCCTCGCCGGGGTGCGCACGGTCTACGGGATGGCGCCCGCGCCATGAGCATCCGGCAGGTCGCGCGGGCGGCTGCCGTCGTGGCGCTCTTCGGGGTCTTCTCGCGCATCCTCGGCTTCGTGCGCGAGATCGTGCTGGCGGGCGTCTACGGCACCACCGCGCAGACCGACGCCTATGTGAACGCCCTCTTCGTGGTCAACACCGGTGCGGCAGTGCTGCTGTACGTGCTGACCACGCTCATGATCCCGGTGTTCCAGCAGGAACGCGAACGCAATGGCGCCGACAGCGCGTGGAGCCTGCTCTGGGCCATCTTCGCCTGGGTGGGCATCGTGCTCATCCTCGTCACGGCAATCATCGCCATCTGGCCCGAGGGCCCCATCGCCCTGTTCGACATGGGTCCCGAGCGGTCCGCCATCGCGTCGGACCTGCTGCGCGTGATGGCCCCGGCCCTCATGCTGCAGGGGTTCAGCGCGCTGTTCACGGCAATCCTGCAAGTGCACGGGCGGTTCGCCGGCCCGGCGGCGGTGGGCATCGCGTTCAACGCGGGAATCCTCATCGGCGTCATCGCGGGCGCCGGCACGCTGGGCATCACCGCCGCCGCCTGGGGTGTCACGCTCGGCGCCCTGCTGCAGGTGCTGCTGCAGCTGCCGCAGTTCCGGCGCGAGGCGAAGATCGGCGGCGGACACCTGGCATTCATGCACCCGCGACTGAAGAGCACCGTGGTGCTGGCCATCCCCGTCATCGCCGCCTCGCTGCTTCAGCAGATCAACTCATTCACCGACAAGCTGTTCGCGTCGTCGCTCGAGGCCGGGCGCAACGCCGCCCTGTCGTTCGCCAACGCGCTGGGCGCAGCGCCACGCACGGTGCTGCTGTTTCCCCTGCTCACACCGCTGTTTCCGCTCATCGCCCGCTACGTGGCTGAGGGCAAGCGGCGCGAGAGCGCGGAGGCCTTCCGGCGTGCGGCGGGCATCCTGGCGCTGGTCTCGATCCCCATCTCGATCCTCATGGTCATCGGTGCTCCCGAGATCGCGCAGATCGCATTCGGGCGCGGCAAGTGCAACACCGCCTGCGTGTCGGAGATCGCGTCGCCGCTGGCCTTCTACGGGGTTGCCATCTGGGGCAACTTCATCGGGTACCTGCTCAACCGCAGCCTGTCGGCGGCCAATCAGGCCCGCGAGATCATGATCGCCACCATCATCAGCGTGGTGCTCACCATCGGCCTCGACCTGGTGTTCCTGGGGCCGCTCGAGCAGGGCGGGCTCGCACTGGCCAGCGCCATCGCGGTGTACGTGAACACACTCATCACCCTGTGGTTCCTGCGTCGCACGACACCCGAGATGTCGCTGCGGGCACTCGCCAGCCAGCAGGGGCGCATGCTCATCGCCGGGGCCGGCGCACTGCTGGTGGCGCTCGTGCCGTTCTTCCTCATGCCCGAGGGCAACACATTCGGCACCGCCGTGGCATGGCTGGTGGTGGTGAGCGCCGTGGGCGGCGTGGCATTCGTGGCGCTCTGCCGCCTGCTCGCCCCCGCTGAGCTGGCCGATGCCCGCACATCCATCCGCAATCTGCGAGGCCGCCGGGCCGCACGATGAGCACCGGCACCCGACGCGACCCGCTGGCGCGACGCGAGCCACTCGCCCCGCGCGCCTGGAACCGCATCTGGCCCAAGGGCGGGCGGGCCGACCGGGTTGTGCGCGGCATCACCGGGGAGCGCGGGCTGGCCATGCTCTCGCTCGCGGCGCTGGTGGTGGTGGGGGCGCTCATGCGCATCTGGGCCCTCGGCGGCACGTCGTTCGCCCTCGGCAGCGACGAGTCGCGCTACGTGGCCGTGGCGCAGAACCTGTCGGGTGGCACCCTGCCCGACGGCGAGGCGCAGTGGTTCGGCGCCCGCGCCGTGTTCCTGTGGCCCGTGGCCTTCATCTTCAACACGTTTGGCGCAAACGACTACTCGGCCATCGCGTGGCCCTTCTTCGTCTCGCTGGTGTCCATCGTGGCCGCGTACCTGGTGGCGCGCGAGATCACGGGGCGCCGCCAGGCCGTGGTGGCCGCAGGCATCGTGGCGGTGGCACCCATCGAGGTGCTCATGGCCACGCGACTGCGGCCCGACGCCGTCATGCCCGCGTTCGTCGCCCTGGCCATCTGGGCCGCGTTCCGCACGCGCACCAGCACGCACACGCGTGCGTGGCTCATCGCGGCGGGCGTGCTCATCGGGGCGGGCTGGTCGTCGCGCGAGACGGCGGTGCTGATGACGCCGATGGTGGTCATCGCGGCGTGGCCGGCGCTCCGGGCGTCGTGGCGCCACGTGACCGAACTGGTGGCGGGCCTCGCGGCCGTGCCCGTCATCGAGATGGTGGTGTTCGCATTCGCCGGTCGGCCGTTCTTCCCCATCACGGCCACCATCGGGGCCAGCAGCTTCCGCACGCCCGCCACGGGCCTGGAGGACGGATCCACGTTCACGGGCCTGCTCATCAGCGAGGTGGTGCATCCGAGCTCGCTGGTGTTCCTCGTGCTGCCGGTCATCGGCATCGCCGCGATCATCGGCATCGCACGCCGTATGCGCGCGCTCATCTTCCCCGCCATCTGGCTGGTGCTGGGGTTCGCGGTGCTCGAGGTGGGCGCCATCATCAGCGTGGACGCCCCCGCGCGCTTCCTCACCCTGCTCACCATCCCGGCGGCGCTGCTCGTGGGCATCGCGCTCGACTGCCGCCTGTCGCCGCTGCTCATCCCGGGTATCGCCGTGGTCACGGTGATGGCCATCCAGCCGCGGCTCGACGGCTCGGCCACCGACACCGACGTGCGGCTGGTGAGCCAGGTGGCCGATGCCATGCGCCCGCTGCCGCGTGCGCCCATCCTGGCCGCCGACTACGTGTGGTGGGCCAAGCTCAATGCCTACCTGCCCACGGGCGACCTGCCGGTGACGCGGGTGGTGGACCCGGCATATCTCAGCGCGACCGAGCGGGCCGCGGCACGCCGACTGCAGCCGCTGCCCGACATCGGGGCCTTCAGGGGCGGCTATGTGGTGACCGGGCCCGTGACGCCCACCGACGGCTGGCCCGACAACTGGAAGGCCTTCGCCCGTCGCGTGGAGAAGGAGGTGCCATGGAAGCGCCTCACGCCCGTCGCGCGCATCGGTGGCACAACGGTGTGGCGATGGAACAGGTGACCCGCGGGACCAACGCGGTCACGTATCGTGACCCCGTGCCCGAAATCGCTCCCGCCACCACCGTGGTCATCCCCGCACGCGACGAGGCCCACGCCATCGGCGACGTCATCGCGGGCGTGCGCGAGCACCTGCCCGCGGCGCGCGTGATCGTGGTGGACGACGCATCCCGCGACGGCACCTCGGTGATGGCCGACCGCCAGGGCGCCGAGGTGGTGCGCCTGCCGTCGCACGCGGGCTACGCCGAGGCGCTCCGCGCCGGGTACCGCGCGGCGCTGGCAGGCGATCTGGGCGTGCTGGTGCAGATGGACGGCGACGGGCAGCACCGCCCCGCCGACATCCCGGCGCTCATCGGCGCCCTCGACGGTGCGGACCTGGTGCTGGGGTCGCGGTTTCTCGACGGCGCGCCGGGGTACACGATCCCCCGGGGCAGGCGGGTCGGCATGGCCGCGTGCCGCTGGATGGCCAGTGCGGTGGGTGGACTCCACCTCAGCGACCCCACGTCGGGATTCCGCGTGCTCAGCCCGGACGTCGCGGCACGCCTCGCCGAGGACGGCTTCCCCTCGGGCCTCACCGAGACCAGTCTGCTCATCCACCTGCACCGCGCGGGCATGGAGATCCGCGAGGTGCCGGTGCACATGCTGCCCCCCACGGGGCGATCCATGCACGCGGGGCTGGCGGGCGGCGCCCACTTCATGCGCATTTCGTGGACTGTGCTTGGTCAGGCACGGCGCGGGCGCACAGGCGCTCCGGGTCACGCACCCGCCCCCGAGGCTGCTCCGGTCGGCCCGAACCTCTTGTAAGGACATTGTGTGCAAGGGCGCCGGGTGCCGCGGGGAGCGGACGCTGGTGCGTCATAGTTGGGGTGTGATTCCGCGTCTTCCCACCCGTCGGCTCACGGCGACCCTCCTGGCTGGCAGCTTGGCCATGGTCCCGCTTGCGATGGCCGATTCCGGAGCGCCACCCACCAAGCCACCGGAGCAGCCCCCGGCGGCCGAGCCGGGCGGCCCCGGTGCCGAGGACGCGCCGCAGAGCGGGGCTCCCGCCCCCGGCGGGCCGGCGGTACCCGGAGGGGTGTCGGTAAGCGGCCTGCAGGCCGGGTCGGGTTCGGTGGATATCCGCGAGTACGTCGACCTCTCCAGCGCGGCCAGCGGCGTGGCGCATCAGCGCATCGTGCGCACACTGCTGTCACGGGTCGCCGCCGAGGGCCTGGGCTCGGTCTCGCTGCGCCCGCTCATCACGTCCACCGACCTCAACAGCACCGAGGCGGGCTGCGCCGTGCTGGCGGCGGGCAAGCAGAACAAGGCATGGGACGTCACGGCCGCGCTCTTCCGCGCGCAGGCCGCGGGCGGCGACTGGGTCAACCCCACTGTGCTGCGACGCATCGGATCGCACATCAACGGCCTCAAGGTGAACCGCTTCATCAACGACGCCCGCGGGCCCGCCAACTACTCGGGGCTCAATGCAATCCGAAGCGAGGCCAAGGCAGCCGGCGTCACGGTGACCCCGGCGTTCGTCGTGCGCGGCCCCGGCGGCACCAAACTGGTGACGCAGCCGGGCAGTGCGGCCGTGGTCATTGATGCCATCAAGTCCGTGCAATAGCGGTTTCAGGGGCCTGCGCTAGCCTCAGAGCCATGCCGACGTCCGTTGTCACCGGGGGAGCGGGATTCCTCGGCTCCCATCTCTGCGATCGCCTGCTGGCCGATGGCCATCGCGTGATCTGCGTGGACAACCTCGACACGGGGACGCTCGAGAACATCGAGCACATCCGGTCGGGCGACTTCGTGTTCATGCAGCACGACGTCACCGAGCACATCGCGATTGACGAGTCGATTGACGAGGTGTTCCACCTGGCCTCACCGGCAAGCCCCATCGACTACCTGCGCCTGCCGCTGCAGACGCTGAAGGTGGGGTCGCAGGGCACGCACAACGCCCTGGGTCTGGCGAAGAAGCACCGCGCGCGGTTCCTGCTGGCCTCCACCAGCGAGGTGTACGGCGACCCGAAGGAGCACCCGCAGCGCGAGGACTACTGGGGACACGTCAACCCCATCGGGCCCCGCGGCGTGTACGACGAGGCCAAGCGCTACGCCGAGGCCCTCACCATGGCGTATCACCGCCAGCAGGGCGTTGACACCCACATCGTGCGCATCTTCAACACCTACGGCCCACGCATGCGCTCGACCGACGGCCGCGCAATCCCCACGTTCATCCGGCAGGCCGCCGAGGGTGCGCCGCTCACCGTGTTCGGTGACGGCACGCAGACGCGGTCGTTCTGTTACGTGACCGACCTCATCGAGGGGCTCATCCGGCTCATCCGCAGCGATCAGCACGAACCGGTGAACATCGGCAATCCCGAGGAGTACACGATCCTGCAGCTGGCCGAGGCCGTGCTCACGGCCATGGGCTCGCCGTCGGAGGTGGTGTTCGAGGCCCTGCCGCAGGACGACCCGTCCGTCCGCCAGCCCGACATCACCCGGGCCCGGGCCATTCTCGGCTGGGAGCCCACCATCGGGCTGGCCGAAGGGCTGGCGATGACCCTGGCGGCGGCCGGCGCCGGGGCCGGTGCGCGCACCCGCGCCTGACCCCCTCGCCGCGATGACGCATCGGGCCGCCGTGGTCGCGACGGGTCTGCGCAAGGCGTACGGATCGCGCGTCGCGGTCGACGACATCTCCCTCCGCGTGGAGCGCGGTGAGTGCTTCGGGTTCCTCGGACCGAATGGGGCCGGCAAGACCACCACCATGCGCATGCTCGCCTGCCTCTCCACGCGTGATGGCGGCGATCTGGCCGTGCTGGGCATGGACCCCGACACCGACGCCCGGGCGCTGAAGGCCCGGCTGGGTGTGGTGCCGCAGGAGATCAATCTCGATCTCGAGCTCACGGTGCTCGAGAACATGCTCGTGTACGCCCGGTACTTCGGCATCAGCCGGGCCGACGCCACCCCGCGGGCCCGCGAGCTGCTGGCGTTCGTCGGGCTGGCCGAGCGGGAGGACGACACCGTCGACCGGCTGTCGGGGGGCATGCAGCGGCGGCTGCAGATCGCCCGAGCGCTGGTGAACGACCCGGAGATGATCCTGCTCGACGAACCCACCACGGGGCTCGACCCACAGGCCCGCCATCTGGTGTGGGACCGCCTGCGCGCGCTGCGCGCCACCGGCACGTCCGTGGTCATCACCACGCACTACATGGACGAGGCCGAGCGCCTGTGCGACCGGCTGGTGGTCATCGATCACGGCAGGGTCATCCGCGAGGGCGCGCCACGGACGCTCGTGGAGGCCGAGGTGGGTCACGCCGCCGTGGAACTGCGCGTCTCCGGGGCCGAGGCGGCCCGGGTGGCGGCGCTCATGGGCGGGCGGCAGGCGACGACCGGCGAGTCACTGGTGGTGTTCGGCGACGATGCCGCGGTGCTCGCCGCAGCAGCACGCGCCGCGGGTGTTGACGACATGCACATCGCCCCCCGGCTCGCGACGCTGGAAGATCTCTTCATCTCCGCCACGGGCCATGCCCTGCGCGACGACGAGCCGGGTTAGCGGCACGCGGGCCTAAGCCGGCGCGGCGGGCTCCTCGGGGTCGGACGTGGTGAATCGCGCCCAGGGCGCGGGGCGCCCGAACGCGGATGCCAGCCACACGCCCACGCCGTAGAGAACGATCTGCGGGATCATCAACAGGATCATGCTCACCGGATCACCGCCCGGCAGGATTGCCGCCACGAAGGCGATGACGACAAGGGCGATGCGCCAGTGGCTCTTGAACTGCTGCGCGGTCACCAGCCCCAGGCGCGCGAGCACGAGCATCGCGATGGGCAGCTCGAACACAATGCCCCCGGCGAGCAGCATGGTGAGGGCGAACGAGAAGTACTCGTCCGCGCGGAGGGCGATCTGGAAGTCGCCCTGTCCGAAGCCCAGCAGCCACTGCAACGCGACCGGCAGCACCAGGTAGTAGGCGAACACCACGCCGCCGAGGAACAGCGCCGACACGCCACCCACGATCACCAGCATCTTGCGCCGCGTCTG
>CANGAY010000024.1 GCA_947451735.1 Actinomycetota bacterium | reverse complement strand
GTGGGAACAGGTGTGGCTGATCGCGACGCCCTGGTGGCGTGTCACCTGCGCCCCACCCCGCACGTTGCGCGCGGGCAGCATCTGGCCGAGGCGGGCGCCGGATCGATGATGGACATCTCCGACGGCCTGCTGCTCGACGCCGACCGGCTGGCCAGGGCATCGGGCCTGCGCGCGGAGATCGATCTGGGCGCACTGCCGATCGCCGACGGCGTGCAGCAGGTGGCCGTGGCGCTCGGGCACGACCCCGACCTGTTCGCGGCGACCGCGGGCGAGGATTACGAACTGCTGGCGACGCTGCCGCCATCCACCGGCCTGTCGCCCGGCCTCACGGTGATCGGCCACATGGTGGAGGGCGAGCCGGGCGTGGTGGCCCTGCGCGACGGACGTGACGTCACACCGGACGCGCTCGGCTGGGAGCACGGTCGGGTCTAGATTCGCCCCGTGGACGATCTCGACGCATTCGAGGCGCTGGTGCTGGACGCCGCCTCCGACATTCCCGAGCCCTTCGCCGGCGCGCTGCGCGACACCGCGCTGCTGGTTGACCACCACGCCGTGGGCCGGTCGCTCTACGGGCTGTACGAGGGGTTCCCCACCACCACCCACGGCGGTACGCCCTCGTTCGCCCCGCCACCGCGCATCACCATCTACATGCACCCGATGGTTGATCACTTCCCCCACCCCGACGCCCTGCGGCATCAGGTGCGCGTCACCGTGCTGCACGAACTGGGGCACCACCTCGGAATGGGCGAGGAGCGCCTGGAGGAGCTGGGCTACGCGTGAGTGCGACCCGGGGGCGGGGCCAGGCGGCCCCACCCCCATGCAGGTCGCAGCCGGCTAGTCGCGCGCGGGCGCGTTCTCCAGGCCGGTGATGTTCAGTGACGCCTCGCCGCCGTACCGCTTATTGAGGTTGATGATGACCGCGGTCATGCCTTCGATGATGATGGCGTTGGCCAGCGGACCGGCGTCCAGGCCACGGCACCCCGGGATGTCCTTGGTGAGCTCCACGACCTTCTCGCGGGCCTCCTTGCTCTTGCCGCAGATAAGGACGTCGCCCTCGATGCGGTGACGCTCCTGCAGCGCTGCGGCCGGCAGGTTGTTGTAGGCCACCACGACCTTGGCCTCGGGGGCCAGGTCCTGAATCTGGTGGGCGCACGATGCCGCCGGCAGGTCGAGCACCGCCATCGCGCCGCTCTTGCCCCACTTCAGCGCGTTGACCACGGTCACCAGCACCTTGCCGGCCAGCGGCTCCGCCAGCGGCGGAATGGTCTGCTCGATGCCCTCCCACGGGATGGAGAGCACGGCGAGCTCGCCGGCAGCGGCAGCGGCCGCGTTCTCCATGGGCACGAAGTTGCCCTCGGGGTACGCCTCGCGCAGGCCCTCGGCGGCCTGGTCGGCGCGCTCCTGGCTGCGTGAACCCACGATGATCTCGTGGCCTGCTGCGGCGAAGGTGATGGCGAGACCGCGACCGAGGTCGCCGGTGCCGCCGAAGATCGCGATCTTCACGTGATGATTCCCTTTGTCGGTTCGTCTCCCATCCGCCGTTCGGCGGACTGGAGGGTGTTGGCCAGTAGGAAAGCGATTGTCATGGGTCCCACGCCCCCGGGAACGGGAGTGATGGCCCCGGCCACCTGTGCGACCTCGTCGTACGCGACGTCGCCGCACAGGCGATCGTCCAGGCGGTTCATGCCCACATCGATGACCGTGGCACCGGGCTTCACCCAGTCGCCACGCACCATCTCGGCCACACCCACGGCGGCCACGAGCACGTCGGCCTCGCGGCAGAGGGCAGGCAGGTCGCGCGTGCGCGAGTGCGCGATGGTCACGGTGGCGTTGCGCTCAAGCAGCATCAGCGCCTGCGGCTTGCCGACGATCACCGACCGGCCGATGACCACGGCGTTCGCGCCCTCCAGGTTGACCCCGGCGTCGTCAAGCAGCCACATCACACCGCTCGGCGTGCACGGGCGCAGACACGGCTCACCGCGCACCAGGTGCCCGATGTTCACGGGAGAGAACCCGTCCACATCCTTGGCGGGCGAGATGTGCGCGGCGATCGCCGGCTCGGCCAGCGGCTCGGGCACCGGCAGCTGCACCAGCATGCCGTCCACCGCGTCGTCGGCGTCGAGCTTGTCGAGCAGCGCGTCCATCTCGGCCTGGGTGGTGCCGGCGGGCAGCTTGATGCGCTCCACCGACATGCCGACCTCCTCGGCCTGCTGCGCCTTGTTGCGCTGGTAGATCTCGCTGGCCGGGTCGTCGCCCACCTGGATTCCCACCAGGCCGGGCTTTCGCCCGTGCCGCTTCTCGAATGCCGCGCAGCCCTCGGCAACGCGCTCGCGCACCCGGCGCGCCCCGTCGCGGCCGTCAATGACCTTCGCACTCATCCGGCAAGCCTCCTCATGGGCGCCATGTCCGCCATCAGCAACCGCTCCTTGTCGTCAAACCGCACCTGGATGAGGCGCCCCTTCTGCTGCACCCCGATGATCACGCCCTCGCCGAACGATTCGTGCACCACTTCATCACCCACGTCGAACGACGGCACCACGAACTGCTCGCCCACCGCGCCGCCGCCCGCACTGCCGCCGGCCGGCGACGTGATGAACGGGTCGGGCCTGCCGGTGGCGTCGGCGGGGATCTCGTCGATGAACCGCGACGGGATTGAGTACATGCGGTTGCCGCGCAGGGTGCGCGCGTCGGCGTGCGAGAGGATCAGGCGCTGCCGCGCGCGGGTGAGCGCCACGTAACAGAGGCGCCGCTCCTCCTCGAGCCCATCGGGGTCGTCGATCGACCGCATGTGCGGGAACAGGCCCTCTTCGAGGCCCGTCACCATCACCACGTCGTACTCAAGGCCCTTGGCGTTGTGCACGGTCATCAGCGTGACGCGCCGGCCGTCATCGTCGGCCTCGTCCACCGCCGACACCAGGGCGACCTCCTCGAGAAAGCCGCCCAGCGACGGTTCCTCCGACCGCGCCGCGTACTCCACTGCAACACCCACCAGTTCCTGCAGGTTCTCGAGCCGGCCCACGCCGGTCTCGAGCGGGCCGTCGGCCAGCAGCGCCTCGCGGATGCCCGACTCCTCGATGGCCGCCTCCATCACGCGGCCAGGGGGCGAACCCGTGGCGTCCATCTGCCTGAGACGCTCGATGAGTGCGCCCATGGCACCGAGCGCCTCGCGCTGCGACGCGTTGAGCCCCGGCACCAGGTCGGGCTCGCGGGCGATGGCATCCATGGTGAGCCCCCGCGACTCCGCGGCGTCGGCCAGCTTGGCCAGCGCAGCCGGGCCGAGCCCGCGCTTGGGGCTGCCCGCGGCCCGGGTGAACGCCTCGCGATCGGCGGGGTTGGCCACCACCCGCAGGTACGCCATGAGGTCCTTCACCTCGGCGCGGTCGTAGAACCGGGGGCCGCCGAGCACCTGGTAGTTCACGCCCTGACGCACCAGCTGGTCCTCGATCACACGGCTCTGCGCGTGGGTGCGGTAGAACACGGCGATCTGGTCGAGCGCGTGCCCCTCGGTCACCGCGCGGTCGATCTCGCGCAGCACCATGCGGGCCTCGTCGTACTCGTCCTGACACGACGCGATGACCACGTCCTCGCCCTCATCGCGGTCGGTCCACAGCTTCTTGGGGTGGCGGCCCGTGTTGCGCGACACCACGGCGTTGGCCGCGGCGAGGATGGTCTTGCTGGAGCGGTAGTTCTGCTCGAGCGGGATGGTGACCGCGTCGGGGTAGTCGGCCCTGAACTCGAGGATGTTGCGGATGTCGGCGCCGCGCCACGAGTAGATGCCCTGGTCGTCGTCGCCCACCACCATCACGTTGCGCTCGGGCTCGGCCAGAATGCGCACCAGCCAGTACTGCGCGTGGTTGGTGTCCTGATACTCGTCAACCAGCACGTGACGGAACCTGCGCTGCCAGCGCTCGCGGACCGCCTGGTTTCGCTGCAGCATCTGCACCGTGACCATGAGCAGGTCGTCGAAGTCCATGGCCTGGTTTGCCATGAGGCGATCCTGATAGCGCCGGTACAGCCGGGCGGTGACCTCCAGCCCGTAGTCGCCGCCGGCCTCGTCCTCCAGGTCGCCCGGCCCCTTCAGTTCGTTCTTGGCGGCCGAGATGACGCCCAGCACGCCACGCGGCGTGGTGCGCTTGGGGTCGAGCCCCTCGTCGGCAATGACCTGCCGCATGAGCCGCTGCTGGTCGGCGTCGTCGTAGATGGTGAATGACCGCTCGTACCCGGCGGCCTCGTGCTCAATGCGCAGGATGCGGGCACAGGCCGAGTGGAACGTGGCGGCCCACAGGCCCCGGGCCTCGGGGCCCACCAGTTCGAGAATGCGCTCGCGCATCTCGCCCGCCGCCTTGTTGGTGAAGGTGATGGCCAGGATCTGGCTCACCGGCACCCCGCGCTCACGCACCAGATAGGCGATGCGATGGGTGATGACGCGGGTCTTGCCCGACCCCGCCCCGGCCAGCACCAGCAGCGGGCCGTCGCCGTGCAGCACGGCATCGCGCTGCGGGGGATTGAGGCTTGCGACGAGGTCCGTGCTCACCCGTCGAATGTAGCGCCGCGGGCGGACGCCGCAGCGCCCGTCGGAATGCGGTCTATGCGGCGTCCGGAGAGGCCGCGCGGGCCTCCTGGATGCGCTCGCGCACGCGGTCGCGGCAATCGGCCTCGTCGGTCTTGGCGGGCGGCTCCTCGCCGGCCCGGAGCGCCGCGATCTCGGCCTCCAGTTCCTCGACGCGCTGGATGAGGCAGTCGAGTGCCTCGGCCACCGGGTCGGGCAACCTGGTGTGGTCGAGATCGGGGTGGTGCAGCTTGTCGGGGTCAACGCGCTCGCCGTCGATGACCACGGGCTTGCCGGGGTTGCCGACCACGGTGGAGTTGGCGGGCACGTCCTTCACCACGATTGACCCGGCGCCGATCTTGGCGCCCTCCCCCACCTCAAGCGGACCGAGCACCGAGGCACCCGCGCCCACCGTGACGCCGTCGCGCACCGTGGGGTGGCGCTTGCCGCCATGCTTGCCGGTGCCGCCGAGCGTGACGCCCTGGTAGATGGTGACGTCCTCACCGATCTCGGTGGTCTCGCCAATGACCACGCCCATGCCGTGGTCGATGAAGAAGCCTGGTCCGATGGTGGCCCCCGGGTGGATCTCGATTCCGGTGATGAACCGCGACGCCTGGCTCACCATGCGTGCGGGCAGCCGCCAGTTGCGGGTGTGCAGGCCGTGGGCCGCCCGGTGCATCCAGATGGCGTGCAGGCCGGGGTACGTGAGCACCATCTCGGCATCGGAGCGGGCGGCGGGGTCGCGCTCGCGCGCGGCGTCGAGGTCGCGCCGGAGCGCCGATGCGAAACGTGAGAGCGGGCTGGCCATGGCGCGAGTATATTCCCGCCCCTGCTCCGGCAGGTGACCTATGGCCAGCATCCGCGTCCGACTGACATTTCCCGAGACCCTCGTGCGCGAGCCCGTCGTGCACCGGCTCTCCACCGAGCACGACGTGGTGTGCAACATCCGCCGGGCCGATGTGCGCGAGCGCACCGGCTGGGTGATCCTCGAGATCAGTGGCACGCAGGACGCCGTGACCGAGGCGCGCGAGTGGCTCGAGGACACCGGCGTGCGGGTGGACGACCTGGAGCCGTACCTTCTCTAGCGTCGAAGCAGGCGGGGCGTCCTGCCAGGTGGGGCCCTCCCCCACGGCGCGTGCCGCGCGCCTGGAGAATGTGCGCGCTGCCGACGCCGCTCAGGTGCAGGCCCTGCTCGACGCACTGCCGGTGGAGATGCCCTGGGACGTGGTGCTTGAGCCCGGCGACCCCGTGGGGCCGCTGCTCCGCGACGCAGGCTTCGCCGAATACGCCACCACGGTGCGCGCGAGCCGCGCGATCGACGGCCTGCGCGAAGGCGAGGGGTCGGAGGGCGTTCGCCTGCTCACTTACACCAACGACATGGCCGAGCGCTACGAGGACGCCGAGTGGGACGCGCTCGACGGCCTGGCCACGTTCAAGGAGATGGGCCGCCCCACCGGCTACGCGCAGGGCGCGGGCTACGGCGACTTCACGGTGGCGCTCCGCGGCGACCGCATCATCGGCTTCTGCTTCACCCAGGTGCCCGAGGGAATCATCTGGTGGATGGGCGTGGTGCCCGACGAGCGCCGCAAGGGCGTGGGCCGCATGCTCATCGCATCGGCAGCGCGCGCGGTGCGCACCGCAGGTGGCACGCACCTCATCGCCGAGCCCGAGGCCACCGACGAGGCACGCGGCTTTCTTGGCGGACTCGGGTTCCGCGAGCGCGGAACGCGGGAACTGCTGATCAAGAAGGCCTGACGGCCCCGCGCCGCTAGGCCTCGGTGAACAGCGCGGTGCTGAGGTACCGCTCGCCCGTGTCGCAGATGATGGTGACGATGACCTTGCCGGCGTTCTCGGGGCGGCTCGCCAGTTCGCGCGCGGCCCAGGCGTTGGCGCCGGCGGAGATACCGGTGAGCACGCCCTCCTCGCTGGCGAGCCTCCGCGACGTCTCGAAGGCGTCCTCGGCACTCACCTGGATGACCTCGTCGTACACCGCCGTGTCGAGCACCCCGGGCACGAACCCGGCGCCGATGCCCTGAATGCGATGGGGGGCGGGATCGCCGCCCGAGAGCACAGGTGAGTCAACGGGCTCGACCGCCACGATCTGCACGCCGGGCTTGCGCTGCTTCAGCACGTGGCCCACGCCGGTGATGCTGCCGCCGGTTCCCACACCCGCCACGAAGATGTCCACGTGGCCATCGGTGTCGGCCCAGATCTCCTCGGCCGTGGTGCGCTCGTGCACCTCGGGGTTGGCCGGGTTCTCGAACTGCTGCGGGATGAAGGCGCCCTTGGTGTCGGCCGCGATCTCCTGCGCGCGGGCGATGGCGCCGCGCATGCCCTCGGTGGCCGGGGTGAGCACCAGTTCGGCGCCGTAGGCCTTGAGCAGCGCCCTGCGCTCCATGCTCATGCTCTCGGGCATGGTGAGGATGCACTTGTAGCCGCGGGCCGCGCACACGAAGGCCAACGCGATGCCCGTGTTGCCCGAGGTGGGCTCAACGATGACGCTCTCGCCCGGCGTGAGGATGCCGTCACGCTCAGCGGCCTCGATCATGGCCAGCCCGATGCGGTCCTTCACACTTCCGGCCGGGTTGGCGCTTTCGAGCTTGCCCAGGATGGTCGCGCCCGTCCCCTCGGACAGGCGGGAGAGGCGCACCAGCGGCGTGCCGCCAACCAGGTCGGTCATGGAGTCGATGATCGGCATGCGCAGAGGCTACCAGCGCGTATCCCGGCAAAGCGGGCGGGAATGCCGGTGTTCCATGTGTCAGGCCGTCCGGGCCTGTGCGTCACAATCCCGATGAGTTCGTGGCATTTCCGGGCCGGGGAGGCGTGATGCTGTTCAGGCAGGTCATCAATGAGGATCTCGGATGCGCGTCATACGTGGTGGGTGATCCCGTGAGCGGGGTCATGGCCATCATCGACCCGCAGTGGAACATCGCGCCGTACCTCGAGGCCGCCGGCTCGCGCGGCATGCGCATCGGGCACATCATCGAGACCCACACGCACGCCGACCACGTATCGGGGCGCGGTCGCCTGCACGAGGCCACCGGTGCCGCCATGCACGTGAGCCCCATCGCAGAGGCCGACTTCCCC
>CANGAY010000023.1 GCA_947451735.1 Actinomycetota bacterium | reverse complement strand
ACCGCACTGTTGCCGATGCGCGAGTTGGTCACCGCCTGGTCGCGAAGCTGCTCGGTGCCGACGCTGCCGGACGGGAGGAACGACGCCGCGATGCTCGTGCCCCCGAGCGCCAGCGCCACTGTGCCGGCGGCGATGAGGGCGAGCGGGATATCGGGACGGTGCATGCCGTTATTTCTACGCCCCGACTCGCGAAAATCAGCGCGACGTGGGTTCGCCCGGGACCGGACGGGTGGAATTGACAGATTCGGGGGTGCGCTACCTGCGCACTTCCACCCCTGCGACGTCGCGGTCCCAGGTGTCGGCCGTGATGCCCTCGCCGCGCAGTTCGGTCTTGCGCACGCGTTCGGTGGGCGTCTTGGGCAGCGCTGCCACCACGCGGATGTAGCGCGGCACCATGAAGTAGGGCATGCGCTCGGCCATCCAGTAGGTGAGCGCCTCGGGGTCGGGGGCATCGCCCTCGGCCACCAGCACCACCATGATCTCGTCCTCGCTCGATGCGCCCTCGTCGGCCTTCACGCCGATCACCGAGCACTCGCGCACGTTCGGGTGGCCTGCGATCTGCCGCTCCACCTCCATTGACGAGACGTTCTCGCCGCGCCGGCGGATGTAGTCCTTCACGCGGTCCATGAAGTACACGTAGCCGTCGGCGTCCATGCGGCCCAGGTCGCCCGTGTGCAACTTGAGGTTGCGGAAGTCCTCGGCCGTCTTCTCGGGCATGCCGTAATAGGCGCGCATCACGATGTTCGGGATCTTCATGTCAACCACGATCTCGCCGGGCGTCTCGGGCGGCACGGGCCGGTCGGTGCCGGGTTCCACGATGGTCACCTCGTAGCCGGGGTTGGCCTTGCCGCAACTGCCCAGGCGCACCGGCTGCGTGGGGTCCATCACGGTGCATACGCCGGTCTCGGTGAGTCCGTAGCCCTCGGTCAACTTCACCCCGAAGCGCTCCTCGAACTCGAAGTAGATGTCCTTCGGCGCGGGTGCCGCGAGGACCGAGTGCACCGAGTGCGCGCGGTCCAGTTCGCTGGGCGGCTGGTTCCAGAGGAAATAGAGCATGGCGCCGATGCCGTTGAACATGGTGGCGCCCATGTCGATGGCCTGCTGCCAGAAGCGCGTGCCCGAGAACCGCTCCACGTATGCGACGCGTCCACCGGCCAGCAGGGCGGGATACGCACACAGCACCTGGGCGTTGCTGTGGAACAGCGGCAGGCACGAGAACCACGTCTCGCCGTGCAGCTGGTCGGCCGCCACGCCCCGGGCCTTGCTCATGTACTCGAGCGACCCGCGGGCCGAGAAGTAGTCGGCGGCGTTCTGCTTGATCACGCCCTTGCTGCGGCCGGTGGTGCCCGACGTGAACATGATGCGGGCGTCATCGGTCCACGAGTACTCCACATGCGGCTCGGTGTCGGGTGCCGCCATCAGGGCGGTCAGCTCCTGCCAGGGCAGTGAGGGGTCCGGGCCCTGTGGGCTGCCGGTGCGCACCACCACCACGCGCTGCAGCAGCGGCAGTTCGGCCCTGATGAAGTCGAGCCGGTCGAGGAAGGCCTCGCTGATGAACAGCGTGCGGGCCTCCACCAGGTTGATGGTCCAGGTGAGGAAGTCGCCCTTGTAGGCGGTGTTGATGCTGCTCATCACCGCGCCGGCCTTGAGGATGCCGAACCACACCTGCAGGAACTCCTCGCAGTTGGGCAGCATCACGCTCACCGACTCGCCCTGCTGCGTGCCATTCGCGATGAGCCCATTGGCGATGTGGTTGGCCCGCGCATTCATCTCGCCGTAGGTCACCCACCCGCCGTCGCCGTAGCGCAGGTACTCGCGGTCGGGGTGCGCCTCGGCCCGCTCACGCAGCTTGGTGGCGAGCACCCACGTCGTCGGGTCCTCCTCGGCGTACCAGTTGGTCCACTCGGTGCTCATGCGGGGTCCGGTCCCTCTCCGTCGCGGAACTTCCGCCAGTCGGCGGGCCGCTTCTGCTGGAACGACGCGATGCCCTCCTGGGGCTCGGGTCCGTACACGTGGTTCAGCGCCATCAGTTCCATGCCGGCGTTCACCGATCCGTACAGCGCGTCGGTGGCCGTGTTCATCGAGATCTTGGCCAGGCGCAGGCCCTGGGGCGACTTGCGCAGGATCTCGTCGCACCATTCGTCAACGGCCGCGTCGAGGTCGTCGGGTTCGGTGACCCGGTTGACCAGCCCCATCTTCAGCGCCTCGTCGGCGCCGTAGTGACGGGTGAGGAAGAGGATCTCGCGGGCCTTCTTCTCGCCCACCACGGCGGGCATCAACTGGCAGCCCCACCACAGGGGTGCTGAGCCGATCTTGGGGCCTGCCTGCCCGAAGCGCCCGGTGGTGTCGGTGATGGTGAGGTCGCTCATGATGTTCAGCTCGTTGCCGCCGCCGATGCACCACCCGCGCACGCGGCAGATGATGGGCGTGCCGTTGTTGCGCATTGACGACGCCAGGCGCGGGCCGAGGATGTGGCCCTGCCGCTTCTCCTGCATGGTGCGGGTGGGCTCCATCACGTCGCCACCCACGCAGAACGCACGCTCGCCCGCGCCGGTGAAGACGATGACCCCCACGGCCTCGTCATCACCGGCGCGCTCGAACGCATCACACAACTCGAGGATGGTCCTGCCGCGGAAGGCGTTGAGCTTCTCGGGGCGATTGATGGTGATCGTCGCCCTGCCGCCTGAGACCTCGTACAGGATGTCCTCGTAGTCCATGCCTAGTCCTTCGGCAGGAACTTGCTGGCGTCGATGCCGTGCTCGGCCATCAGCTTGGTGAAGGTGTCCTTCATCTCCTGCGGGTACTCCGGCAGGTCCTCGGTGGCCAGCACCTCGGCGGCCTTGGCGCGGATGCGCGGGCCGAAGTCCCAGTCGTCGTCCGCCATGAGGCGCTCGATCTCGGCGGCGGGGAAGTAGAGCATTCCGGCGTCGCGGCCGTGCTGCTCGGCGATGCCGACGATCTCCTCGAAGCGGCCCTCGAGCGGTGCCTGCTCCTGGATGAGGCCCTTGTCGCGCAGCAGCGCCTCGGTCTCGGGCTGGCACATGTACGGCGTGCCCAGCGCGTTGTCGTGGAACAGCTTCTCGAACTTCAGGCGGGGGCGCTGGCCGCCGGCCTTGCTGTCCTCAAGCGGGTAGCCCACCGCGTGCCCCCACGTGAACTTGTAGTTCGGGGGCAGGTTGAAGGCCTTCTCCACGCCGCCCGGCTTGCGGCCGAACGCGATGAGGATGTTGCCCACGTCCAGGCCCACACCGGCGGCGATGGCGTTGGCCACGGCCTGGCCGCTCTCGAAGCGCAGCAGGATCTCCGTGCGCTCGGGCGGGAAGCTCATGAGGCGCGGAATGGTCTGGGTCATCGAGAACTCGTAGTTCCACCCGTGGTACTTGGTGGCGGCGCCGGAGAGGCTGAGGCTCGAGATGCCGTCAACCGCGCGGCCGTACCAGGCGTTGATGTTGGTGAGCCACAGGATGAGGTGCGATGCCTGGTTGATGATCTGCACGTTGAAGCCGGAGACGCACTCCTCGAGCTCCTCCCACAGGTCGCACTCGTCGCGGCGCACCACGATGGCCTCGGTGGCGTTGATGTTGCCCTGGCACGACGCGAAGCGCGCGGCCTGCAGCATGGTCTCGATCTTCCAGCGCTCCACTTCGCGGCTCTCGTCGAAGTAGCGGATGCTGCGGCGGTTGCCGAGCGACTGCAGGATCGGGATGTCGGGGACCTGGTCGGCGGACGGGACGGACATTCGGGTGCCTCCTGGGGCGGTCGTGATGGCACGGCCAGCGTACGCGGCGCGCGCTGCACGGGCACCGGGCATCCGACCCATCGCGTTGAGTACCGGCGCGATGTCCGCCCCGCCACCGCCACCGCCCGAGACGGCGCCCGCCAACCCGTACCCGGCCCTCGAGCAGAAGGGTGGGGGGCACGGCGCGCGCCTGCCCTACATGCCCGGGGTGGACGGCCTGCGCGCGCTCGCGGTGGCCACCGTCTTCATCTTCCATGCGGGCGGCGAATGGCTGCCCGGCGGGTTCCTGGGCGTCGACTTCTTCCTGGTCATCTCGGGGTACCTCATCACCTCGCTGCTGGTGGCCGAGTACCGGTCGGGCGGGCACCTCGACCTGTGGCGCTTCTGGCTGCGCCGCGTGCGGCGCCTCATCCCGGCGCTGCTCCTGGCCATCGCGGGCACGCTGGTGGCCATGCTCATCCTCCACTGGGAGGAGGTGGCGAGGCTGAAGGGCGCGGTGCTCTCGGCGTTCGCCTATGTGACCAACTGGTACTTCATCTTCGCCGACGTGCCGTACATCGAGCGGTTCGGGCGACCCAACGTGTTCACGCATCTGTGGTCGCTCGCGGTGGAGGAGCAGTTCTATCTGTTCTGGCCGCTGGTGCTGGCGATCATCCTGGTGGTGTTCCGGCTCAAGCCCTGGGTGATCGGCGTGGTGGCGGCGCTCGGGGCAGCCGGGTCAACGTGGCTTGCCTGGCACCTGTACGACCCGTACGCGCTGCCGTGGCGCATCTACTACGGCACCGACACCCGGGCCGTGGGCCTGTTCGTGGGAATCGTGGGCGCCATCGTGCTGCCGCCCGCGCGGCTCACCCCCATCAGGTCGTGGCTCGGGCGGTGGGGCATGGAGGTCATCGGCCTGGCGGCGCTCGCGGGCGTCCTCTACTGCATGTTCACCATGGACGAGTTTGAGGGGCGGCTGTACCAGGGCGGCATGCTCATGCTGGCCGTGCCGGCCATCGTGCTCATCATCGTCACCGCGCACCCCGGCAGCCTGATGAGCAAGTTCTGGGGCCTGCCGGTGCTGGTGTGGATCGGCGCCCGGTCATACGGCATGTACCTGTGGCACTGGCCGGTGCTCATGCTCACCCGCTCGGGCGAGGACGTGCAGATGTCGGGCGCGCCGCTCGTCACCATCCAGGTGATGCTGGTGGTGGGCATCTCGGCGCTGTCGTACCGGTTCGTGGAGCAGCCCATCAGGAAGAACGGCCTCACGGGCCTTCGCCGGGCATTCGCCACGTGGGATGGCAAGTGGAGGGAACACCCTGCGCAGACCATCGCCGCATGGCTCGGCGTGGTGGCGGTGGTGGCGCTCATCGCGCTGGTGGTGCTGGTGCCCGAGGGCCCGCAGCTGCTGCCCTGGCAGCACCATTAGCCCCGGCAACACGGGAACACCGCCGCGGGGTTTCACGGAGGGCCGCGGGTACCCTGCGCGCCATGACCAACGCATCCCTCTTCCGCAACGCCGCCCTCGCCGTGGTGGCCATCGGCGCGGCAGCCGGCGCCTCAGGCGCCCTGGCCGTCAACGTTCAGCAGTCCACCCAGGCCAAGTGCACCGGGGCCACCGCCGGCTTCGCAGTCGGCGACTCGGTGTTCGACGCCATCAACTACCTCAACCCCGCGCCGCTGAAGAAGGCGCTCGGCGGAGGTACGGTGGATGGCGCGGTGAACCGCCAGTTCGATGAGGGCGCGAGCATCATCAAGTCGAAGCTGGCCGGCAACCCGAAGACGTGCGCCGTGGTGGTCGGCCTCGGGACCAACGGACCGGTTGACCCGTCAAAGTGGGCATCGCTCATGGGCACGCTGAAGAACGTTCCGCGTGTGGTGGTCGTCAACACCTACACCAAGGACTGGCGAAGCGGCGAGCCGTGGATGAACCAGTTGAACGGGGTCATCAACTCCCTGCCCAAGAAGTACCGCAACGTGCGCGTGGCCAACTGGGCCGCGCTGGCCCCCTCGTTCAGTTCGCGCGAACTGCCGGACGGCGTGCACCCCGACACCCCGAGCGCCGCCACCAAGTACGAGAGCGTCATCATCGCTGCGCTGAAGGCGCGCTGATGAATCGGCGGGGCGCAGCCGCACTGGCGGTTGCCCTCGCCATGGTGGCCACCGCCCCTGTGGCGGTGGCCCAGCAGGACGTCACCGACCCCGGGTCAACCATCCCGCAGGATGCCCCGCCGCCGCTCGTCGAGGCGTCCATCCGTGCCAGCACGGTGCGGCTGCGCGACGGCCGCCTGGAGCGCGACCTGCAGGTGGTGGCGCCCGGCGCGGCCGATGGCTCAGCCCGGGTGACGTGGGAGGCCTTTGCCGGTGCGCGGTCGTCACGCCGCCTCGCGCGTGTGGGGCACGGTGTGGCGACTGTGCCCGTCACCGACGGCGTCATGCATTTCCGGCGGCGCGTGGCGGCCGGCAGCGGCGCCGATCGCAGCGGCGGGTTCTGCGAGCAGATCGACCTGTCGTCGGTGGGGGCGGCGCTTCCCGATGCCGCCCCGTGCCCCGATGCCGCCACCGTGCGACGCGCCGATGTGCCTGCACGCGTGCCCGAGATCGTGGTGTTCGGCGACTCGGTGGGGGCCACGTTCGAGTGGGTGCCGGGCACCACGGACGCGGCCGGCGCGGGCCTGTCGGTGGAGTGGGACCTGCGCTCGTGCCGCAGGCTGGAGGCCACCCCGTGCCCGCCCAATCCGCCGAGCGTGCTGCAGGACGTGCACTCGCTGGCGGGTTCGCTGGGCGACATCGCGGTGGTCAACGTGGGATACAACGACTGGGAGGCCACCTACGACGCCGATGCGGTGTATCGCGCCCTCCGCGCCCGGGGCGTTGACCACGTGGTGTGGGTGCTGTTGAAACCCGTGCAGTCGTCGTACCGGGGCATCAATCGCATCATCATGCGGCTGGCGCACCGGCACCCCGATACCGTGTCGGTTGCCGACTGGGGTCGGTACGTGCAGGCGCATGGCGACTGGTTCGGACCCGATCACATCCACCCGAATGCAGCGGGTGGGTGGGCCTTGGCGCGCTTCCTGCGCCGTGAGATGCGAAAGGCGGTTGCGGCATGGGAGCGGTGACGACGCCGCCGGTGAGCACGACCCCGGCGTTCATGGTGCCGGCCCCGTCGAATGTGGCGCACATTGACACCGACACCGTGCGGCTGGTCGCGGGACGCCTGGTGCGCACGCTGCGCGTGAGCATTCCCGGTGCACCCGACGGGACGGCCACCGTCACGTGGCAGGCATACGGTGGGTCGCGCAGTGCGACCCGCCTGCCGCGTATCGGTCACGGACGGTCCACCCTCGCGGTGCGGAATGGTGAGTTCACCTTCCGCCGCCGCGTGCACATCGGCGGCGGATTCGATCGAAGCGGCGGGTTCTGTGAGCAGGTCGATCTGGCGTCGCTGGGCGCCGTGATGCCGCACGCCGCGTCGTGCCCGGACTCCGCGACGACCGACCGCGACCAGCTGACCGCGCACGTGCCGGAGTTCTCGATGTACAGCGACTCGGTCGGGGCGGGCCTGCTCGAATCGTCCGGCGCCACCGCACGCGCCGCCGGCGACATGTCGGCCGTGTTCGATCTCAAGGTGTGCCGCCGCCTCACGTACCTGCCCTGTCCGCCCAACCCCGAGAGCGCGCTCAGCGCCATCCGGCAACAGCCCGGATCGGTTGGTGATATCGCGGTCATCGACGTGGGCTACAACGACTGGGCGCAGGTATACGGCATCGAGCCGGTCGTCTCGGCCCTGCGGGCGCGGGGGGTGAAGCGCATTGTGTGGGTGACCCTGCGCGAGTCGGAGTCGGGCATGGGATCTATCAACGCGATGATCCGGGCAGCCGCCAGGCGGCACCCGTTCATCCAGGTGGCGGACTGGAACGCGGCGAGCGCAGGGCTCGGCGGGTTCGCCCCGGACGGCGTGCATCTCTCCGGGGGGTCCACCATCAATGCGCTT
>CANGAY010000022.1 GCA_947451735.1 Actinomycetota bacterium | reverse complement strand
GCGCCGACTACGACGGCGCAGCCGAATGGACGGCGCGCGACTGCAGAGCGGCTGTGCGTCGGGCCCATGTACTGGTCGCCCGCGTTGATGCCCTGTCACCCACCCCGAGTAGCGCTTCACGCGACGGGTGACGCGCGTTGTGCAGACCGCCACCGGTGGCGCCTCGAGCACGGCTCGCACCTTCTTCGGTGCCTGGGCCACCGCCCGGGCGCAGACGTCGTGCCCCATCTCCACGCGCAACGGCCGATCAACGTTCAGCTGCACGCTGCACCTTGCACCTGGGCACTGGACGGTGACCACACGGGCACTCTCGGGATCCACCACGGTGGCCAGTGCGGTGTCCCGCGTACGGGTGACTGCGGCGTCGCGCATCTCCGTGACCGGCTGATCCCCACCTTCATGGGCACGCGCCGGTAGCCTGCGGCTCGTGACCGACCGGGGGATCTCCTACGAAGACGCGGGCGTCAATCTTGACGCCGCGCGCGCGATGACCGAGGGCATCCGCGACCTGGTGCACGGCGGCACCACGGGGTTCGCGGGAGCGCTGCCCATGCCGCCCATGCGGGATGGCGTGCTGGTGGCCTGCACCGATGGCGTGGGCACCAAGGTGCTGCTGGCGCGCCAGCTCGGGCGCATCGACGGCCTGGGTCAGGACCTCGTTGCCATGAGCGTGAACGACCTGGTGTGCACCGGTGCCAAGCCCCTGTTCTTCCTCGACTACCTGGCCGTGGGCAAGCTCGACCCCGACGAGGCCACGGTCATCGTCAAGTCGGTACGCGATGCCTGCAACGCCAGCGGGTGCATCCTGCTGGGCGGCGAGACCGCCGAGATGCCGGGGCTCTACGCCGACGGCCACTTCGATATGGCCGGGTTCGCCGTGGGGGCTGTGGAGCGCAGCGAGATGCTGGGGCCCGACCGCGTGCAGGCCGGTGATGTGATCGTGGGCATCGAGAGCAGCGGCGTGCACAGCAACGGCTACTCGCTGGTGCGCAAGCTGGTGGACGACGGGCTGCTGGCCCCCGACCCCGACCTGCTGCTGGCCCCCACCCGCCTGTACCCGGAAGACATCCACGCGCTCATGGCAAGCGGTGTTGAACTGCACGCGGCCGCGCACATCACCGGTGGCGGGCTGCCCGAGAACCTGCCGCGGGTATTCCCCGCCGGCCTTCGCCCCGTGCTGCGCAAGGGCTCGTGGCCCCAGGCCCCGGCCATTCAGGCCATCCTCGACACCGGTGCGGTTGACGAGAACGCCGCGTGGGACGCCCTCAACATGGGCCTCGGCATGTGCCTGATGATGCCCCAGAAGGCCGCCGAGCGGGCCGTGCCCATGATCGCGGGCGCGCATGTGGTGGGCCGAGTTGAGCCCGGCGAGCCGGGCCTGGCCTGGGAGGTGTGATGTACCGCCTGGTGGTGATGGTGTCGGGCAACGGCAGCAACCTGCAGGCGCTCATCGACAACGTGCACCACAACCCGAAGGTGGATGCGGAGATCGCGCTGGTGGTGTGCAGCAAGGATGGCGCCCGGGCGCTGCAGCGCGCGGCCGAGGCCGGAATCGCCACATCGGTGGTGGCCCTCACCGACCCGAACGACCGCGAGGAGCGCGACGCCCGCCTGAACGAGGCCATTGGGGCGGTTGACCCCGACCTGATCGTGATGGCCGGGTGGATGAGCATCGTCACCGGGGTGTTCCTCAATCAGTTCCCCGACAAGGTGATCAACCTGCACCCGTCGCTGCTGCCGGCATTCCCCGGCATGCACGCCATCCAGGAGGCCTTCGACTGGGGCGTGCGCACCACCGGCGTGACGGTGCACATCGCGGAGGAGGCCGTTGACGGCGGCCCGCCCATCCTGCAGGAGCCGGTGCCGATTCTGGCCGACGACACCGTTGACACCCTGGCCGAACGAATCCACGGGGTGGAGCACCGACTGCTCTGCCACTGCGTGACCCTGTACTCGCAGGGGCGAATCCGCCGCGACCCGGCGACGCCCCGGCGCATGATCGTGAACGACGACGGAGGTTCCTGAAGGTGGCAAAGCGACGCGCGCTGCTGTCGGTGAGTGACAAGACGGGCCTGGCCGACCTGGCCCGTGGGCTCTCTGACGAGGGCTTTGAGTTGATCTCAACTGGCGGCACGGCCAAGGCGCTTCGCGACGCCGGCCTTGAGGTGCTGGACGTGAGCGAGGTCACCGGCCACCCCGAGATCATGGGCGGCCGCGTGAAGACCCTGCACCCCAAGGTGCATGGCGGGCTGCTCGGCCGCAAGGACCACGAGGGCGACGCCGCCGACATGGCCGCCAACGGCATTGAGGCAATCGACATCGTGGTGGTCAACCTGTACCCGTTCGAGCAGGCGGCGGCCAAGGACGGCCTCACCCGTGCCGACGTGGTGGAGGAGATCGACATCGGTGGACCCGCCATGGTGCGGGCATCGGCCAAGAACCACGACCGCGTGGCCATCGTGACCGACCCCTCGCAGTACGACGACGTGCTGGCCGAGGTGAAGGGCAGCGGCGCGGTGAGCGACGCCACCCGACGCGCGCTGGCCGCCGCCGCCTTCCGCAAGACGGCCGCCTACGACGACGCCATCGCCGCATGGATGGCCAGCGAGGGCGACGGGCCCGAGGACTTCCCCGACCGCTTCACCGTGGGCTTCGCCAAGGAACTGGAGTGCAGCTACGGCGAGAACCCGCACCAGCGCGGGGCGTACTACCGCCAGATCGGCGCACCGCAGCACCTGCTGGGCGGCGTGAAGGTGCTGCACGGCAAGCCGCTGTCGTACAACAACCTGCTCGACGTTGACGCCGGCCGCGGGCTTGTGGCCGAGTTCACCGACCCCGCCGTGGTGATCATCAAGCACAACAACCCCTGCGGCGTGTCGCTGGGCGACGACCTGGCAAGCGCCTACCTGCGCGCCAAGGCGTGCGACCCCGTCTCGGCGTTCGGTGGCGTGTACGCGGTGAACCGCACGGTTGACGTGGCGCTGGCCGAGCACCTGGCCGAGATGTTCGTGGAGGTGCTGTGGGCACCCGCCTACGACGAGGACGCCCTTGAGGTGCTCACCCGCAAGCCAAACGTGCGCCTGCTGGAGACCGGCGACCAGGTGCGCCCCGGCAACCCGGGCGAGCCGGTGTACCGCCGCGTTCTTGGCGGTGTGCTGGTGCAGGACGCCGACGAGGGGCACGAGGGCCGCGACACCATGCAGTGCGTCACCACCCGCGAGCCCACCGAGCAGGAGTGGATTGACCTGGTGTTCGCGTGGAAGGTGTCGAAGCACGTGAAGAGCAACGCCATCGTGTTCGCCAAGGACGGCGCCACGGTGGGCATCGGCGCCGGCCAGATGAGCCGGGTCGACAGCGTGCGCATCGCCACCAGCAAGGCCGCCGAGAACGACCTGCCCATCCAGGGCAGCGCCATGGCAAGCGACGCCTTCTTCCCGTTCCCCGACGCCCCGGTGATGGCCATCGAGGGTGGCGCCACGGCGATCGCCCACCCCGGCGGGTCAATCCGCGACGACGAGGTCATCGAGGCCATCAACGCGCTGGGGGCTGCGATGGTCACAACCGGGCGCAGGCACTTCCGGCACTGATCTGGTTCGCCGCAATCGGCGCCCTCGCCCTGGCCTGCTGGGCGGGGGTGCTGCTGCACCCGGCGCGGCCGTGGGATCTTCGTCCGGTGGATGCCGACGACCCCGACGCGCCGGCACCCGACGAGTGGCCGGCGGTGGGGGTGGTGATCCCCGCGCGCAACGAGGCCAACTCGATCGGCCCCACGCTGGGGGCGCTCGACCAGCAGGACTACCCCGGCTAGATCTCCATCGTGGTGGTTGACGAGCGCTCGGGCGACATCACGGGCGACGTGGCGCGCGAGATGGCGCGCGTGATGAGCCACCCCTGCACGGTCATCACCGGGGAGCCACTGCCCGACGGCTGGGCGGGCAAGGTGTGGGGCATGGATCAGGGCATCAGGTGCCACGACGCCACGGGCAACCCCGACTGGCTGCTGCTCACCGATGCCGACATCCACCACGCACCCGACAGCGTGCGCATGCTGGTGGCCGACACCCTCACCCGCGGCGTGGCGCTGAACAGTCGCATGGCCCGCCTGCGATGCCAGTCGTTCGCCGAGCGGCTGCTGGTGCCGCCCTTCGTGCTGTTCTTCTTCCTGCTCTATCCCCTGCGCTGGGCCAACAAGGCGGGGTCGCGCACGGCGTCGGCAGCCGGCGGGTGCATCCTGGTGCAGGCCGAGGCGCTGAGCGAAGGCGGTGGCATGCCGGCAATCCGCGGGGCGCTCATTGACGACCTGTCAGTGGCGCGCATCGTGAAGCGCGTGGCCGGGTACCCCACCCGCCTGGCGCTGAGCCGCGAGCGGGTGCGAAGCGACCGTGCCTACGACACCCTGGGGTCGGTGTGGCACATGGTGCGGCGGAGTGCCTTCACCCAACTGCGCCGGTCGTGGCTGCTGCTCACCGGGGTGCTGCTGGTGCTGCTGCTCATGTTCGCCGGGCCCATCGTGGCGATCGTCGGCGGGGCCATCGGCCTGGGCACGGGGGGTAGCGCCGCGGCGGGCTGGGCGCTGGGGCTCGGCATCGCCGGGTGGGTGGCCATGGCCTGTGCCGCCGGCCCCATGGCCCGCGAGTTCGGGCTGGGCCTGCGCTGGCAACTGGCACTGCCCGTGAGTGGCCTGCTGTACGGGGCCATGACGTTCGACTCGGCCCTTCGCGGCCCGAAGGGTGGCGGATGGCGATGAGCGTGGCGATACCCTCAGGCGCGTGAAGCGCTTTCGCATTGCAGCTGGGCTTGTTGCCGCCGCTGCCTTCGCATCGCCCGCGGTGGCCGACATCCCAGCCGGCGTGCCCGATGCACTCTCGCCCGACCCGGTGGTGCGGGGTGCGCTCATCGCCATGCCGGCAGTGTGGAACGTGCAGGTGCGCGCGCACCTCACGGGGCTGCGCCTGAAGAACGGGCAGACGGTGACACTGCCGGTGGGTGCCCGCACCGTGCAGAAGGAGGGTACCGCCTTCGCCGTGACGCCCGATGGGTTCCTGCTGAGCGCGCTGCACGTGGTGACGCCGCCGCCTGCAGAGATCGCGGCCACCGCGTACCTGGAGAAGATGGCCATCACCGGGCAGCCGCACAGCGAGCAGATCGCTGCCGACTGGGTGAAGCGCACCGGCGCACGGCCCGTGGGGTTGCAGCCATTGGAGCGCGTGGTGCGGGCGTCGGCAGCCGGGCCGGGCGTGGTGCACGACACCGCGGCGTCACCTCGCGTGGTGGCGACCGATGCCCTGCGCGATCTGGCGGTGGTGCGGGTCCCGAACATCGCCGACGCCCCGTCAATCGCCCTCGACCGCGGCGAGGATGCGGGCACGCCGGTGGCCAATCTGGGCTTCGGCTCGAGCGACCCGTTCGCCGAGCCGCAGCACGGGGCGCTGGTGCCGTCGGTGCGCACGGGCACCATCGTGGAGACGGGGCATCCCGAGAAGCAGCCCACCCGCTACCTCACCATCATCACCAACCCCATCCAGCTGGGCGACTCCGGCGGGCCGGTGGTTGACGAGGCTGGTCGGGCACGCGGTCTGGTGCTGATCAAGAAGAAGGCGGGCGGCGGTGCCATGGCGCCCACCGATGAACTGTTCCGCGTGCTCGACGAGGCAGGTGTGCGCCCGTGGGAGGGCCGCACGCAGACGCTGTACCGGTCGGCAATCGCCAAGCTGCAGCGGTACGACATCGCGGGCGCGCGCGCCGACTTCCGGCGCACGCTGGCCAGCGACCCGAGCCACGGGCTGGCCGGGTACGAACTGCAGCAGGCAGACGCCCTGGCCACCGCCCGCGTGGCGCTGGCCGGCGAGCCGCGGTACCGCGGTGGGCTGCTGGTGATCGGCGTGACAGCGCTGGTGGTGGCCGGCCTGCTGGCGATCCTGCTGTGGAAGGCCGTCAACCGCATGCCAGGCGTGCTGGGGCCCCGCGATCGCAAGGCCCCGTTCGACCAGGACCACCCCGACGACCCGGGGCACGACGATCCGTACGACCTGATCTGACGCGGCACGAGGTGATAGCAGCGAGGGCTATCATCACCTCATGAAGCAGATCCTCACCCGGGTGCCCGACTCCCTTCACGCTCTGGCACGGGCAGAGGCCGCAGCGCACGGGGTGTCGCTCAATGAGTTCGTCACCAGCGCAATTGCGCAGGCAATCGCAGCAGGGCACGCAGATACCGCCCCCTTTCGCGCACGTGCCGCCGCACATGGGCTGCTGATGGCACCGCCGAAGGGGGCGGTCCATGCCGATCAGATGGATGCCGACCACGCCACCTGGACCGCCCGGCAACCGGCGGGAGCTGCGGACGCGGTGGTCGCGGCGCTGCTCGCCGAGCGGTACGACGCCACCACATGATTCCCAGCGGGGCACTCGGCTACCTGGACAGCAGCGTCATCGCGCGGGCCGTGCTCGCCGACGAGTCGCATCACGACAGCACGCGTGACGCGCTCCTGGCGGCGCGCGATCGCCTCATCACCTGGTGTGGCGCGCGCGTGGAACTGGCCAGTGCACTGCGAGCCGCGGGGGCACAGGGGCGCGTGGTGGACCCAGACGATGCCGCTGACTGGGCCTTCGCCAGTGGGCCGCGCGTGATGCTGCTGCCCGGTGCGCCTGACGCCATCGTGCCCGTGGCCACCGCGATCGCCACACGCCGCCCGGTGCGGGCCCTCGATGCCCTGCACATCGCCACTGCACTCACCGAAGGCGCGGTGGTGGCCGGCGATGCACGCTTGATCTTCGTCACGGGCGACAACCGCCAGGCCGACGCTGCCCGCGCCGAGGGGCTCGAGGTGCTCGTCCCGGCCTGACCCGCGCGGTCAGTCCTCCTTGCGACCACCAAGGTGCTCGGCGAGGAACAGCTCGATGGCGCGGTAGGCGCGCATGCGGTTCTCGGGCTTCACGAAGCCGTGGCCCTCGTCGTCGGCCACGATGTACTCCACGTCGATGCCGCGATCCTTGAGGGCGGCCACGATCTGGTCGCTCTCCTGCTTGGTCACGCGCGGGTCGTTGGCACCCTGGATGACCATGAGCGGCGTGGTGATCTCGTCAACCAGGCGAAGGGGCGAGCGCTGCCACATGTCCTCGCGCTCCTCCTCCATCTCCGGGTCGCCCACGAAGCGGAACCAGGTGCTCTTGAGGAACGGCCGCCAGTAGGCGGGGAACGAGCGGATGAGCGTGACCAGGCTCGACGGACCCACGTATGAGATGGCGGCCTTGAACACGTCGGGCGTGAAGGTGACGCCCACCAGCGTGGCGTAGCCGCCGTACGACCCGCCGTAGATGGCCAGGCGGTCGGGGTCGGCGATGCCTTCGGTCACCGCCCAGTTGACGGCGTCGATCAGGTCGTCGTGCATGCGGCCGGCGAACTCGCGCTCGGCGGCGTGCATGAAGTGCTTGCCGAAGCCCGTGGAGCCGCGGTAGTTCACCTGCAGCACGGCGTAGCCGCGGTTGGCCAGGAACTGCGCCTCGGCGTCATAGCCCCACGAGTCGCGGCTCCACGGCCCGCCGTGCACCACGAGCACCAGCGGCAGGTCCACGGGGTCGAGACCCTTCGGGATGGTGAGGTACGAGTACAGCGTGTGGTCGTCGCGCGAGGTGATCTGCACGGGGGTCATGGGCGAGAGGTCGTCGGGCTCGAGCCACGGGCGGGGGCGGAACAGGAACTCGCTCTCCCCCGTCTCCCGGTTGAACAGGTACGTGGCGCCAGGGGCCACGTCGCTGTCGAAGGCCACCGTCCAGATGCGCTCGTCGGCCGTGCTGCCCTGAATGCGCGGGTCGCCGTCGGCGATGGCGCGCACCTTGTCCATGTCGGCGGCGAACTCGTCGTCGAAGGCGTGCACCACCAGGCGGTCGCGCAGGTAGG
>CANGAY010000021.1 GCA_947451735.1 Actinomycetota bacterium | reverse complement strand
CGGCCATCGTCCTGATGTTCATCACCGTCGTCGCCGTCAACACATGGGTGTGGTTCCCGTTCTGGGTCATCCTCGGCCTGGTGTTCTGGCTCGAGCGTGTGATCACCGCACGGGGATCGGGCTGGCGCGGAGTGCTGCTTGCAGCGCTGCTCATCCCCGAGCTGGCCTACGACGTGTACCTGCAGGTGGTGTTCGTTTCGTGCCTCAAGGACATCTCGCTGGGCCGCGGCGCCGAATGGGGCCACGTGCACCACGCGGCCCCTGGGGGCGACCGATGACCGTGCTGGCCGATGGCATCCTGCTGCCCGAGGACATCCTCAACAGCATCTGGTTTCAGGTGTTCGCGGGGTTCGTCGCCTTCAACACCATCATCTATCTGGGTCTGACGTTGTCGAAGATGACCGTCTGGCCGCGGCAGGCCAGACTGCGCAATTGGGCCAGGCATCTGCCGATGGGGATCGGCGGCGGCGGCTCGGGCGTCGACCCAAAGGCCCCGCTTCCCGAGCCGCCCACCCGTGGCACCGTCGACCTGAGGCGATCGGTGCTGGCGCACGACGTCCCGGTCGCACTCGCGTGGCTGGGTGGCCTGCTCATCGCACTGAACGTGGTGCTCTACGTGGCCAACACGGGCGGCAGCCTCGTTCCACACATCGTCGGGGTCGCACTGGGCGTGGTGCTGCTGGCGGTCGCGCAGATCGCCAGCCGTGCCCGCATCGTCGAACAGGCACTCACCTGGACCTGGTGCGTCTCTGTGCTGGCCATCGTCCTGTATCTGTCATCCCCACTCACCGATGAGCACAACTCCCTGGCGCTCAGCTTCGCCTACGTGATCATCGTGGCGTTCGGTGTGCCGCTCGTCGCGTGGCGCCCGTTCATCGTCACGACCCCGCTTGTGATCGCCGCCATCTGCTGGGGCATCTTCGGCGCCAACCAGCCCGAACCGGTGGGGTGGCTGCTGGTCGCGCTCGCCGCACTGGGAGTCGGCGCCCTCCTGCTGAACATGCGACTGGCCGCGATCGCCGCCCTGGAGGAGGCCGATCGCCTGTCGCAGCGCCTGGCCACCACCGACCCGCTCACCGGCCTGCTGAGCCAGGCGGGCGTGGAATCGATCCTGCCCCGCTTTGCCGGCGCAGCAGCCCGCCAGCACGCGTCGATCTGCGTGATGTACATCGAGGTGCCCGAGCTGGACCGGGCGGTACGCGAGTACGGCCACGACTACGGCGATGCCGTGGTCATTGCCGCCGCGGATGCGGTGCGCGATGTGGTGCGCACGGGCGATCTGGTTGCGCGCTGGCGCACCGGGGGCTTCCTCGTTGCCGGCTTCGGCATGCAGCCGGACCACGGCATGCTGCAGCGCCGCATCGAGGATCGTGTCGCGGGAAGCGGCGTGGCACTGGGCAAATGGCCCATCGCACTGCGCGCCGGCACGGCGGCCGCTCCGGCAGACCAGGTGGCCGTCGATGCCCTCATCGCCAAGGCCGAGGCCGACGCCGGCCAGGAGCCTGTGGGCTAGGCGGCGGCACTCCGCACGGGCACGGTCACCTGGTCGATGGTGTCGCCCTTTACGCCCACCGCGCGCACGGCGATGCCCGAGGGCGATGAGTCGACCTCGAGGAACTCATTGACCGGCTTGCACATGACGAGCCCGGGCTGCGAGCGCACGCACGGGTAGAGGCCCGCACCGCCCCCACCGGTGGTGATGTACGTGATGCCCCCGGTGGTGATGCGCTCGTAGTCGTGGTTGTGCCCCTGCAGCACCAGTGACACGCCGTACTTCCTGAACAGCGGCACCCACTGGGTGCGCTCCTCGTACGACGGCGAGTGCATGCCGGCGGTGTAGAGCGGCTGGTGCACCGAGATGATCTTCACCGGCTCCTTGGCGGCCTTGAGCGTGCGCTCGAGGAACCGGCGCTGGGCCGACGAGTTGGGGTCGTTGCCGTTGAGGGCGATGAACCGCGTGCTGCCGTCGGTGTAGGTGAAGTACTTCTTCTTCGACCCCAGCACCGTTGAGGTGGAGTTGCCGCCCAGGTCGTGATTGCCCCAGGTGGCGCGCCACGTGACGCCCTGCGCCAGCAGGCAGGCCATCGGTCGGTTGTAATCGCCGTCGTTGGCGGTGCCATCAGGCGAGTAGAAGTTGTCGCCCACGGTCATCACGAACTTCGCCGGGTTGGCCTGGTTGCTCGCGCACATGGCCTTGGCAACGTCGCCCTGCTGGGTGCTGGCAGCGCCCCAGTCGCCCAGCACCAGGAAGTGCGTGGAGCCCGCGGGCTGCGCGGTTGCCAGGGACGCCCCGGCCAGCGCGGACGCGGCGAGGGCGATGGATGCCAGTGCGGTTGTGCGTGTCATGCGGGCGATGCTTGCACGGCCCTCAGGCCGCGTCGGTAACCGCGGGGCGCCGGGGAACCTGCGCCCGCAGGCGGTCGCGCGCAGCATCGAGCGCACGCACCGGATCGGCCGCTGGGTCTGGAACCTGCTGCTGTGCAGGGGCTTCGTCGCTGCGCCGCGCCCGCACGAGGGCCGCGCCCGCCGCTGCCGCGGCGGTGACGGATGCCAGTGAGATGAATGCCCGGGCCATGGCGGCGATGCTACGGACGGCCCCGGGCGTCACATGCGGCACACTCCCGTGCGCGATACCGCACGCATGGCGCTGATCGGCCAATGCACGCTGGTATAGTCTCCCGCCTGCCCGCGACCGGGTGCGTTCACTTCGCACCGTCTGTGCGCGCGGGGATTTCCGATAAGCACCAGCCCGGAGGCCCGGCGATTCACCCGTACCAGATCATGATGATCCTCAATCCCGACGCGGATCAGGAAGCACAGGCGGAGATCACCTCCCGCGTGCGCACCCTCGTCGAGGAGGCCGGTGGCACCGTCACCGACATTGCCGATTGGGGTCGCCGTCCCATCGCCTACCCGGTGCGCAAGCACGCCGACGGCGTGTTCGTCATCGTCACCGCCGAGGCATCGCCTGCGGCAATCGACGAGGTCACCCGCGTGCTCGGCATCAGCAAGGACGTGGTGCTGCGCGCCATGCCCTTCCGCCTGTCGGAGAGCGAGCTTGAGCACGTGAAGGCCAACGGCGTTCCGCTTCCCGTTGACGACCGTCCCGCCGAGGAGCGCCCCCGTGGCGGCCGCGGTGGTCGTGGCGGCGGTGGTGGCGGCGGCCGTCGCCGCGACCGCTAGGAGCCTCACGTGGCTGCTGACCTCAACCGCGTCACCCTCGTCGGTCGCCTCACCCGCGACCCCGAGATGCGGCACCTCCCCAGCGGCGATGCCATCGCCTCGCTGCGCATCGCGGTGAACAGCCGCGGCCGCGGCGACGACGGCCAGTGGACCGACAAGCCCAACTTCTTCGACGTCACCGTGTTCGGCCGCCAGGCCGAGACGGTCTCCAACTACCTCAGCAAGGGCCGTCGCGTGGGCATTGACGGCCGCCTGCAGTGGCGCGAGTGGGAGGCCAAGGAGGGCGGCAAGCGTCAGAGCGTGGAGGTCGTCGCCAACGACGTCTTCTTCCTCGACAACCGCGGCGACGGCGACGGTGGCGGCAATGGCGGCGGCTGGTCCGCCCAGCAGGCCCCATCCACTCCCGGTGGCGACCTCCCGGTTGACACCAGCGACCTTTCCTCACCCGCCCCGGCGCCCGCCGGGGACGACGACATCCCGTTCTAGGAAGACACGATGCAGGCGATCCTTCTCGAAGACATCCGCGGCCTCGGCGAGGCCGGCAACGTGGTCAACGTTGCCCGCGGCTACATGCGCAACTACCTCGAGCCGCGCAAGCTGGCCGAGGTTGCCACCCCGGCCAAGATCGCCGAGGTGCAGCGCACCGCCGAGCAGCGTGCCGCTGCCCGCGCGAAGGCCGCTGAGGAGGCCCGCGAGACGGCCGAGCTTCTCGGCCGCACCGTGCTCACCCTCAAGGCCAAGGCCGGTGGCGATGGCCGCCTGTTCGGCTCCATCACGTCGAGCGACGTGGCCGACGCCATCTTCGAGGCCCGCGGCGTGCGCATCGACAAGCGCCACATCACGGTGGACCCGCCCATCCGCGCCGCCGGTACCTACACGGTGCCCGTGGACATGGGTGACGCCGGTATCACCGAGGTGAAGACGATCGTCTCGCCGCTCGGCGACGAGTAGGCCGCAGTGAGCTCCGACACCGGAGCACTGATCCCATCTGGGGGCAACCAGCCGGCGATCGCCGGTGGGCACATCCCCCCGCCGCAGAACAACGAGGCCGAGCAGTTGCTGCTGGCCTCCCTCATTGATGCACCGGGCAATGTGGCCGAGGCCATGGCCATCGTCACCTTCGAGGACTTCTACCGCGAGGGCCACCGGCGCATCTTCCAGGCGATCAGCGATCTGTTCCAGATCGGCGAGCCCATCGAGCCGATCACCGTGATCGAGCAGCTCATGAAGTCGGGCGACCTCGACATCGCTGGCGGCCGCGATGCCGTGCTCGACCTCATGAGCACCCCCTACATCGCGGCGTCGTACCGCACGTACGCCGAGATCCTGCGCGACGCCGCCACGCAGCGGCGGCTGCTGCAGATCGGGCAGGAGATCGAGACCATCGTCGCCGAGCGCGAGGGTGAGACCCACCAGATGGTGCAGCAGGCAGAAGACCTGGTGTACGGCCTGTCGCAGAAGCGCACGCGCGGCGACTTCGTGGGCACCAGCGATCTGGTGATGCGCTCGATGGAGCGTCTGGTGGCCGCGAGCGACCAGGGCAACGAGGTCACGGGCCTGCCCACGGGCTTCGAGGACCTCGACAAGCTCACCGGCGGATTCCGGTCGGGCAACATCATCGTGGTGGCGGCCCGCCCTTCGATGGGCAAGACGGCCCTGGCCCTGTGCATCGCCGAGAGCGTGGCGCTCACGGAGGACCAGACGGTGGCCGTGTTCAGCCTGGAGATGAGCGGCGAGGAACTGACCCAGCGCATGCTGTGCTCGGTGGCAATGGTGGACGCCTCGCGCATGCGCAGCGGCCGCCTGTCGCCCGACGACTGGCCGCGTGTGAGCCAGGCCGCCGACCGCCTGAGCAAGGCGCCCATCTTCATCGACGACTCCGAGGGCATGACGGTCGCCGAGATGCGCACCAAGGCCCGGCGCCTGAAGGCCCGCCACGGCCTGGGGCTCATCGTGGTGGACTACATCCAGCTGATGGAGGGCGCCCCCAACCTGCGTCGCCGCGACGAGAACCGCGTGCAGGAGCTGTCGTCCATCTCGCGTGGCCTCAAGATGATGGCCCGCGACCTCGAGGTGCCCATCATCGTGGTGTCGCAGCTCAACCGGTCGCCCGACGCCCGAAACGACAAGCGCCCCATGCTGTCCGACCTGCGTGAGTCGGGCGCCATCGAGCAGGACGCCGACATGGTGCTGTTGATCTACCGCGACGACTACTACGAGCCCGACAGCGAGAGCAAGGGCATCGCCGAGGTGAACGTGGCCAAGCACCGTAATGGCCCCACCGACCGCGTGAAGCTGGCGTTCATGGGCACCTACGCCAAGTTCGCCAGCCTGGCAAAGGACCACGAGCGCTAGACCGGCCCACGTGGCCATACCGGCGGCGAGGTGCCGCCGCGGCATGGCCACGAGACGCGCGAGAGAACTAGGCCGAGACGGGGCCCTCGCCGCCGGGGTAACAGAACGCCGCGTCGGGCGAGTAGAAGCCCCACGTCACCTCGAGCGGGCTCGCCGGGCGCAGCGCGGAGATCGGGTGCGACGGATCGAGGAACTCCATGCCCGTCACCTGCCAGCCGTCGGCCATGGAGGCCACGAACGGGTACAGGCCGTTGATGAGCTGGCCATCCACCTTGGTGAGGTAGCTCAGCTGCCCCCGGCCCACCACGGCGATGTCGTCAGACACCGTGGCCGTGGTGCGGATGAGCTCCGTGCCGTCCTGCTTGGTGGTGGCGGTCAGCACACCGCCGGAGATCTCGAGGATCGTCTCGCCGCCGGCAACCGCGGGCACGCCGCGCTCGGCCGCGTAGGCGGTCATGTCGGCGTTCGAGTTGATGTAGTGGGTCCACCAGCGACCCGGGATGCCCTGGGGCGAGTCGTGCCCCTTCACATCGAGACCCGCGTAGGTGAGCGAGTAGGGCTCGAAGCCCGAGGCGTCGTCGGCGGAGTCGACGACGTACTGATTGATGAAGCACTGCGCGTTGTCCGAGAGCTCAAGCTCTGCGGGGACGAGCGCGCGAACGGCGTCCACGTCTTCCGGAACCCATGTGAAGTAGAGCATCCGGCTGCGAATGACCATCTGCGGGGCGTAGAGACCCGACATAGCGACTCCTCGGATAGATTGGTGCCTAAGTGGTTAGCCATGATCAACCTAACAGGTTAGGTGCCCTGCGTGACTAAGCAGCGGCGCGCCACCCTGCGCGATGTCGCGGAGAGTGCGGGCGTGTCCGTGTGGACCGCCTCGAACACCTTCAGCAACCCCGACAAGGTGGCCGAGCCCACCCGGGAGCGGGTGCTGGCGGCTGCCGATGCGCTCGACTACGCGGGGCCCAACCCCGGCGCGCGAACCCTCGCCCTGGGCCGCACGGGCATGGTGGCGCTGGTGGCCCCGCGTGACGCGCAACCCCTCATCGCTGACCCCGGGGCGTCGCTGGTGGCGCAGGGGCTCCTGGCGGTGTGCGATCGCGCCGGCCTGTCACTGGTACTCGCGGGACGCGACGGCGAGCACGCGGTTGACGGGCGCGTGTTCCTGCGCAACGCACCCGACACCGGCGTTCGCGGGCCCATCGTGCTGGTCGACACCGTGGCCCACGACGCCCCGTCCGTGCACACCGATGCCGCATCGGCCGTGCAGGGGCTCGCCCGCCTGCTGCGCGATCTGGGACACCGGCACATCGCCGTCATCGCGGGACCGGGCGAGGACGACCGCCTCGAGGCGGCCGCAGAGGCGCTGCAGGGCATGGGTCCCATCGCCGTGTACCGCACCACCGGCACCCCGTGGCCCACCGGCGCGCACGGCGAGGTGGCCGCCCGACAGGCGCTCAGCGCGACCCCGCGCCCCACGGCCATCATGGCGCTCTCCGACCCGCTTGCGCTGGGTGCCCTGGACGCAGCGCTGCAGATGGGCCTACGGGTACCTGACGACGTGTCGATCGCGGGGCTCGATGATCTCCCGGGGTCAGACGCCCGGGGACTGACCACCGCCCTCGTGCCCTACCGCCCCATGGGTGAGTTGGCCGGACGCGCGCTGCTGGCGCGCATTGCCGGCGACCCGCCGCCGCCCCTCACGCCCCTGCCCGCACCGCTCGTGGTCCGGGGCACCACCGCGCCGCCGCCCGCGCATACCCGCATTTAGGTGGGGAGTACCCCCCATTTGCCGCGGATTATGTAACGAATGATGAACGGCTGCTCAGAGCGGCTTTTTTGGACTCCGCGCCCCTAGCGCATGGGGTGATGGAGATCGCCAAAGGTCGTTCCGACGCCCGTTTTGGGGTTGTGGGCGTCCGTACCGGCCCCTAGGGTCACCGACGCGTGCTCGAAGGACCCTCGGGTGTTCACACACCCAGTGCACGCCGCCCCGTAAGCGAGCAGGAGCCCTTTATCCGGAAGTCGCGCGCCATCGCGGTCACCCTTGCGCTGTCTCTCGCCCTCATCGGCGGGGACGCTGTGATCGCGGCACCGACGCCCACGGATCTTCCGGGTACCCAGGCATCGCAGCCCACCACGGGCAGCGGCGGGGTTCCGCTGGCTCCCGTTCCGGCCGCCGTCACGGCCCCTGCGGACGCCACCGCGGCAACCACCTCGCCCCTGCCCTTCGGCAGCCGCAGTGCGCAGGTGACCCAGTTGCAGCACCGCCTGCGTGCACGCGGCATCAAGATTCCCATCACGGGCAGGTTCGACGCACACACCCGCGCCGGCGTACGCATTCTGCAGCGCAAGCTGGGCCTCCCGGCAACCGGGTCGCCCGACGTGGCGCTGCTGCAGCAGCTGGGCGTGAAGGTG
>CANGAY010000020.1 GCA_947451735.1 Actinomycetota bacterium | reverse complement strand
TTCACCGGCGTGCCGGCCCCGTTCTTCCCCGTTGACACCCGCGCACCGGGCGACTCCGTTGGTGACATGACCGGCTGGATGATGACGAGCGTGGGGGGCATGACCACGCGGGGCGGGGTGATGGGCACCCAGGTGGGGCACAGCATGTACCTCACGATGGGGGACGTGAGGACGGCCGCGGTGATGCAGGTGCTCACGTTCCACGGTCACGGCACAGTGGTCACTCGGGGCTCGGCGCGCATCACCATGGCGCCGCAACGCGCGGTGGCCAGCCCGCAGGTCTCGACGGTCGTCAGCGCAACGGGCACGTACCTCGGCGATACCGGCACCCTCGTCGCCACGCGAAGCGCGGATGGCACATGGGTGAAGACCCTTTCCCTGTGCCCCGGGCCGACGGCACGCGTGAGCCGGGTCACGGTTGTGTCGGACAACCCGCACGGCACCGCCACCGCGGTCACGCGCAACATGGACAACGGCACCCCGGGGCCGGGGACCGAGCGCAAGGTGGAGATCCCACTGCTCAGCACGTCGAACACCCCGGTGGGGATGCTCCACTCGCAGGTCATGCTCATGGGAATGGTGGATCCGGCGAAGGGTGTTGGGCTGTTCTCGGGACCCCAGACCTACAACTTCGGTCACGGCAACACCATCCGGACCTACGGCAACCTGCTGCGGGCACTCGTCCAGGGACCTGAGCTCATGGCGCCCTACACCGCGGCGGTCACCGGAGGCACCGGACGCTATGCGGGCGTCAAGGGGCAGGTGCGCGTGGTGCCGCAAGCGGATGGGACCGCGCGGCGCACGTTCACGCTGTTGCGGCACACGGCGTCATAGCGGGGGAGCGCTGCGGCGACGTCCCCGCGCCCCACCGTCGGCGTACTCGGACGAAATTCCTGCTCACAGCGGCTTCGCTCTCTGCGGTTCAATCCCGCTCGTAGCGGGAAACGGCGCTTGCCGGACCCCCCTTCGCGGGTAGGGTGGCCGTCCGAACCACACAAGGGTCCGCGCGTGGACGGCAGGCCACAGGCACTGCCGCACCTCCCACGCCGTGATCGCCCCGCTCCCCGAGCATCGCGATCGCCGGACCGACACCGCGACCGGGAGCTCCCCTGCCGCCACGCATCGCCATCGCCATCGCCGTCCCCGCAATCGCCCTCTCCCTGATGGGTGCCGCTGCGGGAGCCCCGATGCCGACCAGCATGCCCGGCACCCAGAGCACCGCATCCGCGGCACCGGCACCCGGAGCCACCGCGCCTGCGCCGGCCCCTGCGGCAACCCCGGCTGCGCCCACCACCAACGTGGTGCTGGCACGCCCCCTCGCCCCCACCATCGCCACGGGCTACGACGCCTGGGCCGAGGGCAACGCGTGCGAGGGATTCCCGCAGACGAAGAAGACCGACCTCACCGTGGGATCCGACCTGGTGGGCTGCGGCAAGTTCATCAAGATCTGCGTGGGGCGCCGCTGCGTGGTGGCCCAGAAGCGCGACACCGGCCCGTTCCGTGACGGGCGGCACATCGACATGAACGTGGGCACCATCTGGGCCCTCGGCTTCAGGTCGCTCGATCACTTCGGCGTGCGCAAGGTCACCTGGGCACCGGTGGCCGGCAACCCCAGCCGCTCGGTGGCATCAACGCCCTAGTCGGTATCGCCACATCAGCAGCACCCAAGGGGGCCGATGGCCCCCTTTTTCGTGGCATTCCCCATAATCCTTGCTTTCTTAGTAGGGATTATCTAGTTTGCCCCTCCCGCGCCCGGGGAGACCCGGGCGCGGGATATGAGACGCCATCACCCGAGGGAGCACTGCGTTGAGCACGATCGGCTGGAGAGACCGCCTGACGGGGCAGATGCCCGAGGACCTGGCGGAGGAGATCGACATCTTCGAGACGCAGGTCGAGCTGCGCATCGATGGTCGCGTGGACGAGCGCGTGTTCGCCGAGACGCGCCTTCGCCGCGGTGTGTACGGCCAGCGCTACGACAACGGCCAGCGCCACGACGGCATCGAGCCCCGCACGCTCACGTTCCCCTCGGGCGACCTCACCAAGGGCCCGGAGACCCTGTGGGACGCACCGGGCATGCTGCGCATCAAGGTGCCGTGGGGCGGCCTCACTCCCATCCAGCTCGACGTGATGGCCGAGCTGGCCGAGGAGTACTCCGACCACATCCTGCACATCACCACCCGCCAGGACGTGCAGCTGCACTACGTGCACATCGAGGACATGCCCACCGTCATGCGTCGTCTGGCCGCCGTGGGCATGACCACGCGCGAGGCCTGCGGCAACGGCGTGCGCAACCTCACCGCCTGCCCGCTGTCGGGCGTGTGCCGCACCGAGGCATTCGACGTGACCCCGCACTCGGAGGCGCTCTTCCGTTTCCTGCTGGGCCACCCCGACTGCCAGGACTTCGGGCGCAAGTTCAAGATCGCGTTCTCGGGCTGCGCCGATGAGGCATGCGGCCTGGTGATGATGCACGACCTGGGTGCCATCGCCCGCACCGACATCGTCGACGGCGAGCCCGTGCACTCGTTCGACGTGTACGTGGGCGGCGGTCTGGGCACCACCCCGCACCAGGCCAAGCTGCTGGCCGAGCGCGTGCCGCTGGGCGAGCTGCTGCCCATCACGCAGGCCACGGCCCGCGTGTTCGCCCGCCTGGGCGAGAAGCAGAACCGCAACCGCGCCCGCATCAAGTTCCTGGTGGCCAGCGTGGGCATCGAGGAGTTCCAGCGCCTGGTGCGCGAGGAGCGCGAGATCCTGCCGTACGACCCGCGCTGGACCGCGCACCTCGAGGACGGCTTGGCCCCGGAGACCCCCGCGCGCACGCTTGACGGCGTGGGCGAGGAGGACGGCACCGACCCGGGCTTCGTGGCCTGGCGCGACACCAACGTGTACCTGCAGCGCCAGGACGGCTACGCGGTGGTCACCGTGCCGCTGCCCCTGGGCGACATCTCGGCGGCGCAGTCCCGCCTGCTGTCGGACGTCGCTCGCCGCTTCGTGGGCGACACCATCCGCACCACGGTGGAGCAGAACATCGTGTTCCGCTGGGTGCGTCTGGAGGACCTGCGCGACCTGTACACCGCACTGGCGGAGATCGACATGGCCGGCGCGGTCGCCGAGACCATCGTGGACGTCACCTCATGCCCCGGCACCGACACCTGCAAGCTGGGCATCTCCGCCTCGCGCGGCCTGGCCGGTGAGCTGCGCGAGCAGCTGGGCGCCAAGCAGACCGAGCTCGACGAGGCCGTGCGCGGCCTGCGCATCAAGGTGAGCGGCTGCTTCAACTCATGCGGCCAGCACCACGTGGCCGACATCGGGTTCTTCGGCAACAGCCGGAAGTCGGGTGGCCGCGTGGTGCCCCACTTCCAGGTGGTGCTCGGCGGCCAGTGGCAGAACAACGGCGGCTCGTACGGGCTGGCCGTGGGTGCCATCCCCAGCAAGCGCATCCCCGAGGTGGTCGACCGCATCACCGACCGCTTTGTGGCCGAGCGCGCCCCGGGTGAGTCGTTCCTCGACTGGACGGGGCGCACGGGCCGCAAGGGCCTTGCCGCCATCATCGAGGACCTGAAGACGATCCCCGCGTACGAGGAGGAGCCGGGGCTGTTCAGCGACTGGGGCAACCCGCGCGAGTTCAGCATCGGCGACATCGGTGTGGGCGAGTGCGCCGGCGAGGTCATCTCGTCCACCGACCTCGAGCTGTCGTTCGCCGAGAGCATCGCCTTCGAGGCCCAGGTGGCCCTGGAGGACGGCGACGTGGCCAAGGCCGACGAGCGCGCCTACCGCGCGATGGTCACCGCCGCGCGCGCGATCGTGCGCACGGAACTGCCCGACGTGGCCGAGGACGACGACATCATCGTCACCGAGTTCGACACGCGTTTCGTGGCCACCGACCGCTTCCGCGACCGCTTCGCGCACAGCAAGTTCGCGCGTCCGCTGCTGGAGCGTCACGCATCAGGCGAAGCCGCCGCCAACGAGGAGGCCGCACGGTCGCTCGTGGAGGAGGCCCAGCTGTTCATCGACGCGGCCCACGCGTTCCAGATCCGCGAGGCCGGCGCAACGTCGGCCACGCAGTAGCCCACGGCGTCCGGAGGAGAGACCACATGGAGCCACACCGCATCGCCGTGAAGCTGTACCTGGAGAACCCCGAGGGGCTCGACCCCGAGGAGCTCGTGCCGGTGTTCCACCGGTTCATCCGCGAGGACCTGGTGGGCGGCATTCCCATCGACGTGGCCCGCTACGGCCACGTGAGCGATGGCCCGGGCATCATGATCATCGGCCACCAGCTCGACCACGCCCTCGACCTGGGCGGCGGGCGCCCCGGCCTCTCGACCACGCGCAAGCGTGACGGCGAGGGTTCGCTGGCCGCGCGCATCGGCGAGCTGGTGAGGGCCACGGCCCGCCTGTCGATCGACCTGGAGGCCGATCCCGATCTGGCCGCACGCGCCCGCGTGAGCACCGGCGAGGTGCTCATCACCATCCTCGACCGCTACGAGGCGCCCAACAACGACGCCACGCTGCTGAAGGCCGACCCCGCCATCCGCGAGGTCATCGCGGCACTCAGCGAGGACGGCGGCGAGGGTGCGGCCACGATCGAGCGCGTGGGTGGGTCGCGCGACCCGTTCGCGGTGCGTGTGCTGCTCGACCAGCCGCGTCCGCTCATCCAGTGGGCCGAGGGCGTGGGCGCCGCCGCGTAGGCGATTGCTCAGTCCTGTGCGTTAACAGGCTTCTCACAACCTTCATACGCGGGGCACCAATGCGTGGGTGAGTCTTCACGGGGCCAATCAGGACCCCCGAGGAGGACCCCGTGAAGAAGGCCCGGCTTGCCGGGACCGCCCTCGCCGCACTTGTCGGCGTGGCAGCGGTCCCCGCATTCGCCATGGCACATGGATCGATGTCGGATCCGCCATCGCGACTGCATGGGTGCGCATTCGCGCACAAGGACGACCCCGCGTGCGTTGACGCGTTCAACGCCAACCCGCAGGCGATCTACGACTGGATGTCGCTGAACATCGGCAATGCCGCCGACCAGCACCAGGCGCTCATTCCCGATGGACACCTGTGCAGCGCGAACCGCGACATGTACGCGGCCTTCGACACCCCGCGCGCCTGGCCCGTCACCGACATCTCGCCCGGTGCCGACGGCAAGTACGCATTCACGTGGACGTCATCGGCGCCCCACGCCACCAAGTACTACCGCCTGTACATCACCAAGGCGTCGTACGACCCGTCACGTCCGCTCGCATGGGGTGACCTGGAGCAGGTGTACGACTCGGGCGCGCTGCCGGCGGCCGCGAGCAACACCTTCAAGGTGACGCTGCCGGCCCGCACCGGGCACCAGGTCATCTACACCGTGTGGCAGCGCAGCGATTCGCCTGAGGCGTTCTACGCCTGCAACGACGTGCGCGAGGTGGCGTCGGGCACCACGCCGACGCCAACACCGACGCCAACCCCCAGCCCCACACCGACACCAACGCCCACCCCGACGCCGACGCCCGCCCCGGTGCCGGCACCCGCGCCCACGCCGGCCCCCACGGGCAAGCGTGTGGTGGCGTACTTCCCGTCGTGGGGCGTGTACGAGCGCGGCTACAACGTGAGCGATATCCCCGCCAAGGGCGTGACGCACATCAACTACGCGTTCTCGAATGTGCAGGGGGGCAAGTGCGTGCTGGGCGACCCGTACGCCGACATCGACAAGTTCTACCCGGGTGACACCTGGGACGCCGGCGCGCTTCGCGGGTCGTTCAACCAGCTGCGCAAACTCAAGGCGGCCAACCCGGGCCTTCGCGCCATGATCAGCGTGGGTGGCTGGACGTGGTCGAAGCAGTTCTCCGACGCGGCACTCACCGCCGCATCGCGTCAGACCTTCGTGAGCTCCTGCGTTGACCTGTACCTGAAGACGTACGGCAACGTGTTCGACGGCATCGACATCGACTGGGAGTACCCCGTGGCCGGCGGCGACACCGGAATGGTGAACCGCCCCGAGGACAAGGCCAACTACACGCTGCTGATGCAGGAGTTCCGGCGCCAGCTGAACGCACTTGAGCAGTCGGATGGCCAGGACCGCCACTACGAGCTGAGCATCGCCGCGCCTGCGGGCGTGGAGAAGATCGCCAACCTCGAGGTGAAGGGCCTCGTGGAGCCGCTCGACTTCGTCAACCTCATGTCGTACGACTTCCACGGCCCGTGGGATGGCACCACCGGGTTCAACGCACCGCTCGAGGAGCCGGCAGGTGCCCCGGGCGATGCGCGCTACGACATGGTCGACTCGGTGAAGGCATTCGAGGACGCCGGTGCGCCGGCCGCCAAGATGACGCTGGGCGTGCCGTTCTTCGGCCACGGCTGGACCGGCGTGGGCACCGAGAACAACGGCCTGTTCCAGACCGCCAGTGGCCCCTCGAAGGGGACGTGGGACCCGGGCATGCTCGACTACCGCGACCTGGCGGCCAATTACGTGGGTGCCGCGGGCTGGACGCGCTACTGGAACGACACGGCGAAGTCGCCGTACCTGTGGAACGCATCCACCAAGACGTTCATCACCTACGACGACCCCGAGAGCATCCGCACCAAGGCGTCGTGGGCGAAGACGCAGGGGCTTGGCGGCGTGATGTTCTGGGACCTGTCGGGCGACACCCCGTCGCACGACCTGGTGAACGCCGTCAACGACGGCCTGGGCGGCACCGTGACGCCGGCTCCCACGCCGACCCCGACGCCCACTCCCACTCCCACTCCCACTCCGACGCCAACCCCGACGCCGGCGCCCACGCCGCCGCCCACCACGGGTGACGGCCTCACGGTGACGCAGACCACGGCATCCGACTGGGGCGCCGGGTACTGCAAGGACGTGCGCGTGGTCAACGGCACCGCGCAGACGGTGACGTGGACGGTGCCCATGCCCGTGGAGGGCATGGTGAGCTCGCTGTGGTCGGCCAGGGCGGCCGATGGCGCCACCACCGGCACCCTGCAGGTGAGCGGCGAGTCGTGGAACGCCACGCTGGCCGGCGGGGCATCCACCACCTTCGGCTACTGCGCCAACCGCAACACCATGCCGATGCCGATGCCCACACCGGACCCGGCACCGACACCCACGCCGGCACCCACGCCGAGCCCGGCTCCCGGGCCGGCACCGGTGGGCAACGCCACGTTCACCCGCACCATCACCTCCGACTGGGTCTCCGGGTTCTGCGCGGATGTGCAGGTGCGCACCACGTCGGCAACGCCCATCACATGGACGGGGTCGCTCGCGCTGGGTGGCACCACCACGAGCCTGTGGAACGCCACGGCCAGCGGCACGTCGGGCACGGTCACGGTGACGGGTGCCGCCTGGAACCCAACCGTGTCGGCATCGTCGCCCACCACGTTCGGCTACTGCGCCAACGTGCCCGCCGGCACCACCGTCAAGGCGGCCCGGGCAACCACGGTGAAGGCCGCGTCGAAGCCGAAGTCGGGCCGACGCCTGCACGTGGGCACCAGTCGCAGGCATTAGCCCCCGGCGGGGCCGGTCCGGGCATCCGGGCCGGCTCCCGCGCGGTGGCTGACAGAGGTCCCGGCCTCGCGCGGTTGGCGAAGCCGGGCGACACCGCGGGGATACCATGGCCCGCGGGTGGACCAGATCTCCCTCATCTCATTTCCCATCGCCTTCGCGGCGGGGTTCGTGTCGTTCGCGTCGCCGTGCGTGCTGGCACTCGTCCCCGGCTACCTGTCGTTCGTGTCGGGGGTGCCGGTCGACCAGGTGGAGCAGCGGTGGAAGAGCGTCATCAGGCCCACGCTGGCGTTCATCCTGGGCTTCTCGATCATGTTCGCCATCTTCGGGGCGAGCGCCGGTCTGCTGGGCCGCTCACTGGCCCGCGACCGCGACACGCTCAACCTGGTGGCGGGCAGCATCCTCATCGTCATGGGCATCGCCATGCTGGTGCTGCCGCGCCTGGGCTGGATGCAGGGCGACCGCCGCATGCGCATGAGCAAGCGCCCCGAGACGCTGGTGGGTGCCGGGCTGGTGGGTGCCGCATTCGCCGCCGGATGGACGCCGTGCATCGGCCCCATCCTCGGCAGCATCCTCACCTACGCCGCGCCCACCGGATCGCCGCTTGCAGGTGCGGCGCTGCTGTTCGTGTACTCAATGGGGCTCGGCATTCCGTTCCTGCTCGCGGGCATGTTCCTCACGCAGACCCTCTCGGCATCGCGCTGGATCCGCGACCACTGGAACATGGTCAACGC
>CANGAY010000019.1 GCA_947451735.1 Actinomycetota bacterium | reverse complement strand
GCGCCGTCGAGGAACTGCTCGGCGATGAGCGGTCCGCCCACGAAGATGGCGGGCATCACCAGCAGCGCATAGAACGACTCACCGATCACCACCACCACCAACCACGTGCGGGTGCGGAAGGCCATCCAGCCCTCGCGCAGATCGGCCAGGAACGCGTTGCCACGCGCAGCCGACCTGACGTGGCGGAAGTGCGCCAGCGACAGCAGCACGATGCCCACGGCGAACGACGCGGCGTCGATGGCGATGGCACCGGCGGGCGAGATGAGCGCGACCGCGGTGCCGCCCACCACGCCGCCCAGGGTCATGCCGAGCGCGGGCGTGATGGCGATGAGCCCGTAGGCGTCCTGCAGCCGCGCCGGCGCGACCGCCTGCGGCACGATGCCCGACAGCGCCGGGCGGAAGAACGCCTCGGCCGCGCCGTACACGAACATGATGGCCATGATCGCGGGCACCCCGCCGACGCCCATGATGAGGATGGTGGCGAACACCGCCTGGCAGATGCCGCGCACGGTGTCGCTGCCGATCATCACCAGGCGACGCGGCAGGCGGTCGGCCCACACCCCGCCGACCAGCAGGAACAGCACCAGGGGTACGGCACGGGCCGCGAGCACCAGGCCGATGTCGGCGGCGCCGCCACCCAGTTCGATGATGGCGAACGGCACGGCCACCGACGCCATGACATCGCCGATGGTGGAGATGAGCTGTGCCGAGAACAGCAGTGCGAAGGCGCGCTCGCGCAGCACCGCCAGCCTGCTGCCCGACGCGGCGTCCGTCATGCCGTGGCCGTGACGAGCCAGCCGGTGTTGCGAAGCGGCAGCCCCACGCGGGCGATCTCGGCCATGGTGGCCGCGCGGGCCTCGTCCATGCGATCGGCCGGGATGTACTCGCCGTGCACGTGGCGCACGGCCGCCCACATGGCGTCGGGGCCCGGGTAACGAAGGCGCATACGCCGACTGGTCATGTCGATGCCGCTGAACCCCGCGCCCTCGAGCAGGGCCCGCAGGTGATCGGGGTCGCCCAGGGCCTGGCCGCTCGGGGTGCCCTCCGGGGGCCGCTCGTCGGCGAACCGCGCGGCCACCCGGCCCACGGTGACCGACTCGCACTGATCGGACGTGCCCCAGCAGGCCATGACCAGCCGTCCCCCCGGGCGCAGCACGCGATGCACCTCGGCGAACGCCGCGGCGTGATCGGGACAGAACATGAGGCTGAGGGCGGCCACCACCAGGTCGAACGATGCGTCGGGCAGCGCCAGCGCCTGCGCGTCCATCACGTCAACCCGCACAACGCCCGGCACGCCGGCCAGACGGGCGCGTGCCACATCCACCATGCCCGGGGCCAGGTCCACCGCCGTCACGCGTGCGCCCCCCGGCGCCAGCAGCTCGCTCATGGCGCCGCTGCCGCAGCCCAGGTCGAGCACATCGAGCCCGTCCACGTCACCGGCCATGGCCACCAGCGCCCGGTGCGGTTCCTGCAGCGCCGGAACCATCACGTGGTGGTAGATCGACGAGGTGTCGTCCCACAGGGCACGCACGGTCGCCGTGCGGATGTCGTCACTCATGCGAGGTCCGCCAGCCACTCGGCCGCCATGGCCGACACCTCGTCGGTGCAGTCGGTGAACACGTGGTCGGCAATGGGCACCACGTCGAGGTGCACGTCGTGATTGCCCGCGGAATTCGCCGCCGACTTCAGTTCGTACCCCTCGCCCGGCTGGATCAGGTGGTCGTTGCCCGCCTGGAAGATGCCGATGGGCACCTTCACCCGCTCGATGCGCTCGCGCGACACGGCGCTGTGGGCCGCGGGGCTGCGCGACGACCACCACGTGGAGTACGTCCAGATCTCGCCGTTCTCGGGCGTGGGCAGGGGCCCGTTGGCGCGCTCCACCGTGAAGATGCGGTCACCCGGAGGGTCGTCGGGGTTCTCGGCCACGACCGGCGCCACGATCTCCACCACCTGCTCGTACGACGGCGTGGCACCGAAGCGGGTCCACCGGGCATGCAGGCTCTCGGGCAGCGACGCCGGGTGCGCCACGGTGCACAGGCCCACCACCTCGGGCGGTTGCATCTCTGCGATGAAGTTGGTGCACACGGTCGACCCCATGCTGTACCCCATGAGCACCACGCGGGGGAACCCATGGGCCTTGGCCACCTCGATGGCCGCCGCCAGATCGAGCACGGTCTTGTGGAAGATGCCGCCGCCGAAGAATGGCCCGTAATTGGCCAGGCGCGTGTTGATGCTCATCACCGAGAACCCATGGTGCGCCAGGTCGAACGCCAGCCTGCGCGGCACGCCCGTGAGGTAGTTGCCCACCGATCCGTGCACCACGATCACCAGCAGGCGCCGCCACGCCGGGTCGCCGAAGCGGGGGCGAAGCAGCATGCCGTCCCAGGAGTGGCCGTCGGCGGTGTCGAGCGTGACCAGCCGCGTGTTGATCTCGCGGTCATCGCGCCCGAATGCCGGCCTGCGATGCATGCCCGTCTTGGTGATCCGGGGGCCCGTGCGGCGGGTGCTCACGGGAGGTCCCCGAGAAAGCGCGTGATGGCGTCAACGAGCAGGATCTCCTGCCCCTTGTAGAAATGGCCGGCCTCGGGCACCCACACCAGCTCCACCTGATCGTTGCCGCTCTCGCACATGAGGTCGTATTGTCGCTGCCCCTCCTCGGGGGCGACCACCTGATCGGCCGTGCCCTGCACCAGCAGCGTGGGCACCTTGACGTCGGGCAGTTGACGGAACGCCATGGCGGCGTACGCCTCGGGGCCACGCGAGTGCCACCACGTGCGGTACGTGTACACCTCGCTGTCCTGCGGGCGGCGCGTCGGGCCGCGGCTCTGCTCGATGACGAACAGGCGGTCGTCCTCGGGCCGGTCGGGCGTGCCGCTGCCGCCCACCTTGCCCAGGCGCTCCACGATCTCCTCGTACGACGGCTCGGCGCCCCACCTGCGGCTGCGCTCCTCCAGCGACTGCGGAAGCCCCCACGGGCCCGAGATGCTGATCATCGCCTTGATGCCCTGCAGGTGATGCGTGGCCACGTACCGGGCGGCAAGCGTGGCGCCGCTCGAGTAGCCGCACACCACAATGCGGTCGTAGCCCTCGGCCTCGAGCCACCAGAACGCGGCGGCGATGTCGCGCACGGCGTCCTCGAAGATGGCCTTGCCGAACAGCTGGCCCACGTTGCCCATGCGGGTCTCCACCACCAGCGTGGGAAACCCGGCGCGCGCGAGGCGTGACGGCAGGAACCTGAGGGTGCCCACCAGGAAGTTGCCCATGATGCCGTGGATGTGGATGATCGCCGTGCGGTGACCGCTCGAGCGCTCGCGCACCCGGGTGATGCGGTCGTCCACGTGCAGCAGGGCGTCGTGCACCTCGCCGTCATCCGCGCGGATGGTCGCGAGCACGCGCTCGACCCCCACGGCTAGGCCCCCGGCGCCACGCCCGGGTCAACGTGCTGCACGTCCCCGAACGGCATCTGCATGAACCGGGTACCCAGCGTGCCGAAGGCCTCCGGATCGCCCGAGCACGCGAATGCGTAGTGCCCCTCGCGCCCAGCCGCGCGCAGCATGCCCTGGCGTCCAAGGGTGTCGGCGATCTCGCGGGCGATCTCCTCGCCCGATGAGATGAGCGTGGCGTCGGGCACCTGGCGGCGGATGAGCTTGGCCACCATGGGGTAGTGCGTGCAGCCCAGGATGACCGTGTCGACATCCGCGTCGCGCAGGGGCTGCGTGTACTCGCGCACCATGTCAACCACCGACTGGTCGAACGGGTCGCCGCTCTGGATGGCGGGTGCAAGGCGCGGGCAGGCCACGGCGGTCACCTGCGCACCGGCGTCGTGGGCCGCGATCATGCGCTGGTACGACCCGCTGGCAACGGTGGCCTCGGTGGCCAGCAGGCCGATGCGCCGGGTGCGGCTGCTCTGCACGGCCGCGTGGCTCTCGGCGGTCATCACGCCAATCACCGGCACGTCGAGGTGGGTCTGCAGGTGGGCCAGCGCGGCAGCGGTGGCCGTGTTGCACGCCACCACGATCATCTTCACGTCCTGGGCCAGCAACCAGCCCGCGATGGCCTCGGCGCGTGCACGCAGGTCATCCGCCGACTTGTCGCCGTACGGGAACCATGCCGTGTCGCCGAAGTAGATGAAGTCCTCCGAGGGCAGACGGGCCAGCAACTCATCGAGCACTGTGAGCCCGCCCACGCCCGAGTCGAAGACCCCGATGGGCCTGTCTGATTTGCCTGCCATCACGCGCACACGATAGAGGGACGCCCCCTAGACACGACGGAGTAGCAGGGCGAGGCTGGCCAGCAGCAGGATGATGGCCAGGATGCGATCCCAGCCGAACGACGCCACGGGCTGCCCGAACCAGCCGAAGTAGTCAATGGCGGCCGCAAGCACCACCTGCCCGAGCACCACGGCGATGAAGGTGGGCAGCACGCCCACCTTGGGTGCCGCGATGAGCGTGCCGAACACCAGCACCGCCCCGCACAGGCCACCGAGGTAGGCCCACCACGGACCGCCGCCGATGTTGATGAGCGACGAACCCTGCCCCACGATGAGCGTGCCGGCCACCAGGATGATGGTGCCGCCGAGGAACGACAGGGCCGCGCTGGCGATGGGCGACCCCACCACCAGGCGAAGCCGCGCGTTGATGGGCGCCTGCGCGGCGATGAGCGCGCCACCCAGCAAGGGCAGCAACACATAGGCAATGCGGTCCACGGGGACTCCTCGTTCAGCCGGTGATCAGGCGCTTGCGTGGGAAACCTTTAGCATCCGCCGCCGTGACCGATCCCGCCGACGCCACACCCGCAGCACCAGGGGCCCACAAGAACCTGATCCTGCTGCTGGCGTGCCTGGGCCAGTTCATGGTGGTGCTCGACGTGGCCGTGGTGAACGTGGCCCTCCCCGTGATGCGCGTTGACCTGGGGTTCAGCCCCACCGGCCTGCAGTGGGTGGTGAACGCGTACACCCTCACCTATGCGGGGTTCCTGCTGCTGGGCGGGCGCATCGCCGACCTGTTCGGCCGCCGACGCATGTTCCTGGTGGGGCTGCTCGTGTTCACCCTCGCAAGCCTCGTGTGCGGCCTGGCGCCCACCGGCTGGGCCATGATCACGGCCCGGGCCGTGCAGGGCGTGGGTGCGGCCATCCTCTCCCCCGTCACCCTCACCATCGTCACCACCACGTTCACCGAGGCCCGCGAGCGCTCGCGGGCGCTGGGCGTGTGGAGCGCGTCGCTGGCCAGCGGCGGCGCGGTGGGCGTGCTGATCGGCGGCATCCTCACCGACCTGCTGTCGTGGCGCTGGATCTTCCTCATCAACATCCCGGTGGGCGTTGTGGGGCTCATCGTGGGCCGCTGGGTCATCCCCGAGAGCCGCGGCGCGGGTGCCGGCGAGAAGCTCGACATCGCCGGCGCGGTGGCCATCACCGCATCGCTCACGGCGCTGGTCTACGGAATCGTGCAGACCGAGACGCACGGCTGGGCATCGCCGCTCACGTGGGTGCCCATCGTCGCGGCCATCGTGCTGCTGGCCGCGTTCGTGGTGATCGAGACCAAGGTGGCCTCGTCGCCCATCGCGCCCCTGCGCCTTCTGCGCACCCGGGCGCTTGCCGGAGCCAACATCGCCATGGCGTGCGTGGGCGGGTCGATGTTCGCCATGTGGTACTTCGTGTCGCTGTACCTGCAGGAGGTGCTGCACCTCTCGCCGCTGCAAGCGGGCGTGGGATTCATCCCGGCCGCGCTGGTCATCATCGTGGGCGCGCAGATCGCCGGCCGCGTGATGCCCCGCACGGGACCCATGCCGATTCTCGTGGTGGCGGGCGTCATCATCGCCATCTCGCTGTGGTGGATGTCGCACCTGTCGGCCGACGGCTCGTACTGGGCCGACATCTTCGGGCCCATCTCGCTGGTGTCGCTGGGCCTCGGCCTGTCGTTCCCGCCCGGCACGTACGCCGCCATGTCGGCGGTCACGCCGCAGTTGGCGGGGCTGGCATCGGGGCTTGTGAACGCCTCACGGCAGGTGGGTGGCGCCATCGGCCTGGCAGTACTGGCCACCATCGCGGCCAACCGCACCGCCACGCTCGCCATCGGCGAGTCGGTGCCCTCGGCCCTTGCCGACGGCTACGGCCGCGCGATCCTCGTGGGGTCGTTCGTGGCGCTCGGCGTGATCGCCGCGGCCTTCCTCATCCCGCGCGGCCGCCCCGACCACGGCGGGCCCGCAGGGGGCTAGGCGCCGGGCGTCTTGGCCGCGGCGTCCGCCTCGGTCACCTTCTCCAGCAGCTTCTCGCCCTCGATGTCCACGTGGGGCAGAATCTTGTTGAGCCACTTCGGGATCCAGTGCATGCCCCGGCCGATGAGGCGCAGGATGGCCGGCACCATGAACAGGGTGAGCCCGCCGGCCAGCAGCACGCCGGCCGAAAGCCCGACGCCGAACTGCTTGATGACCGGGTCGCCATTGATGATGAACGCGGCGAACACCGACAGCATGATGAGCGCGGCAGTGGCGATGACCCGGCCCGCCGTGCGTACGCCGTCGGCCACGGCCTTGGCCGGCGATGCCTTGACGCCGTCGGCGCCAACCCGCGAGAGCAGGAACACCTGGTAGTCGTTGGCCAGCCCGAAGATGGCCGCGTACATCATGAGCGGCACGTACGAGGCGATGGGATCTGAGGGCCTGCCTGCGATGTGGCAGCACACGTTGGCCGAGTCGAGCCCCACGGCGTAGAAGCCGAAGCCCCACTGGAACACGAACGTGAGCAGGCCGAACGTGGCCAGCGCGATGAGCGTGATGACCACCGCGGCCTGAATGGGGATGAGGATCGACCGGAAGGCCAGGAGCAGCACCAGCATGTTGAGCAGTGCCACCGTCATGATGACCAGCGGCAGCGAGTCGGTGATCTCATGCGCCAGGTCGATGTTGCCGGCCGTGGTGCCGCCCACGTAGGCGGTGAGGCCGTTGGTCTCCTTCTCCACCCTGGGCACCACGGTGTCGCGCACGCGCTTCACCAGTTCCACGGTCACGTCGGATGCCGGCGCCGTGGTGGGCACGGCGTTGTAGTACGCCGCGGTGCCGCTCGTATTGACCGACGGCACCGACACGCCCTTCACGCCCTTGGTGGCCTTGAGTGCGTTCTGCAGCTTCACCAGTCGCGGGTCGGTGCCGAGCGGATTGCCGCCGGCGGCCGTGAGCGCGGCGGTCACCTCGGCCTTCAGCGCATTCGCCTGGGCCAGTTGCTGGTTGGCCTGAGCCTGCAGCGCCAGCAACTGGTTCTTCTGGTAATCGAGCGACGCCACCTTGGCCAGCAGACGGGTCTCCTCATGCAGCAGCGTGTCGCGCTTTCGCACGAGCGCCGCCCGCTGCGTGGCGAGCGCCTCGGCCTGCGCGGCCAGCGACCGGGCCTGCGCGATGAGCGCCTGCTGCTGCGGCGTGAGCGGCGCGTTGATGATGGCGCGGGCCTGCGCGCGGTACTCGGCGATCTTCGCCTTGGCGTCGTCCACGGCCTTCTGCTGCAGATCGGCCTGCGCGATGAGGGCGTCAACGCGTGCCTGCAGGTCGGCCTTGCGCTTCTGCAGGCGGTCGAGCACCACCGGATCGACGGTGGCGGCAATCTCGGCCTCCACCGCGGCGATCTGGGCCTGCACCGCGTGGATCTCAGCCGTGGTGGCCTTGTACTTCGCACCTGCCGCCCGCGCCTTGGCCGCCTGCGCCTCGGCCTTCTGCACGAACGCGGCGGCACGCGCCAGGGCATCGCCCCGGGCCTCGGTACGAAGCGCCTGTGCCTGCGCCACCAGCTTGTCGCGCTTGGCCGCCAGCGCCTGGGCCTGTGCGTCCAGTTCCTTGCGCTGTGCGGTGAGCACCGCGGCCTCGGCCTTCACCTGCGCGGCCTCGGCCTCCAGCTGGGCCTGCTGCGCTTGCCCCTGCGCCTGCTCCTGCTCCAGCTGGGCCTGCAGCGCCTTGGCCTCGTTCTCCTCGGCCGCCACCGTCGGGTCCTCCTTGGCGGGCGGGTTCAGCTGCACGGCGACCAGCAGCGGGCCGTTGTAGCCCACGCCGAAGCCCTCGCTCATCAGGTTGTAGGCCTGGCGCTGGGTGGTCTTGAGCGACGACACCCCCACGTCCTCCTGCCCCAGGTTCATGCGCACCACGGGGATGGCCATGGGGATGAGGATGGCCAGGCCCACCAGCAGCATCCACCACGGGTGGCGCGATACGAACCCGCCCCAGCGACCCCACACGCCGCCGGTGGCCGCGGCCTTGGCGGCCTTGTGCCTGGGGAAGATGGGCAGCGAGTTGAGTTTGT
>CANGAY010000018.1 GCA_947451735.1 Actinomycetota bacterium | reverse complement strand
GACCCCGACAAGCTGCTGGCGCAGCTGCGCGAGGCCGCAGGCGAGCCCACCCTGCCGCCGCTGCACATCAGCGACCCGGCGCCGTCGGCGCGCGAGGGCATTGCCGGTAAGGCGGTAGGCGAGAGCCGCCGCGCGGTGTTGCGACTCATCACCCCTGCGCTTGCCGACCTGCTGGCCCAGTTGGAGCGCGATCGCCACCGCACGCAGGCGGAGATCAAGCGCCTTGAGGCCCGCATCGCGGAGCTCGAGGCCGACACCGGCAAGGCCTAGCCCCGTGTCAATCGCCTTTGTGGTGCAGCGCTATGGAGCCGAGGTGGCGGGAGGCGCCGAGGCGCTGTGCAGGGACACAGCTCGCGCGCTGGTGCGGGCAGGTGAGGAGGTGACCGTCTTCACCACCACCGCGCGCGACTACCTCACCTGGGCGCCGTACTACCCGGTGGGCACCACCACCGACGACGGCGTGACAGTGCGTCGCTTCGCAGTCGACCCACCCGACCCCGAGCGCTCAGCCGACCTGGTGCGCCACCTGGGCCTGAACCCGGGCGACCCCGTACTGGAAGCCGAGTGGGCAAAGGCACAAGGCCCGGTATCCCGCGACATGTTGACCGCCTTGCGTGACGTGGGTGCCAGACACCCCCCGGTGCCAGACACCGGGGGGTGTCTGGCACCGGGGAGGGACTGTCCCCGGGTGGTGGCGCTCTGGACGTACCTGTACGCCACCAGTCAGATGGCCATGCCCATCGTGCGCGACCGGGCCATCGTGGTGCCGCTGGCGCATGAGGAGCCCATGCTGCGCTTTGCGCTCACCCGCGGGGTCATCCGCTCGGCCCGGGCGCTCGCCTTCATGGTTCCCGAGGAGCAGGCGCTGGTTCGGCAGATGGTGGGCACCGGTGACATCCCCGGCGTGGTGGTGGGGGCCGGACTCGACCCCGCGCCCGACGGCGATGCCGATCGCATCCGTCGCACCCGTCCGCTGCCGCGCCGCTTTGCGCTCTACCTCGGGCGCGTGGATGCGTCGAAGGGGGTGGATGCCCTGATCCGCGCGCACTCCGCCTACCGCGACTCAGGCGGCGAGCTTGGCCTGGTGCTCGCGGGCCGCGAGGCGGCCGGGCTCGACATCCCCGGCTGGGTCTTCACCACCGGGTTCATCAGCAACGAAGAGCGCGCCGACCTGCTGGCCGCTGCCGAGGTGGTGGTGCTGCCGTCGCCGTACGAGAGCCTGTCGCTGGTGGCACTTGAGGCCTGGCGCGCAGGCAGGCCCACACTGGGCTACGCCCGCAGCGAGGTGGTGGCAGGGCAGACAGCGCGGTCAGGCGGCGGGCTGCTCTACACCGGGCCCGATACCTACGGCACGCAACTCAGGCGCCTGGCGCGCAACCCAGAGGAGCGCCGCGCGTTCGGCGAGCAGGGCCGCGCCTTCGCGGCCGGCTGGACCTGGGATGCCTGCGTGGCCCGCTGGCGCGAGGTGATCAACCTCGCCGCCGCACCCGCTGCCTAGGAGCCCGAGGCCTCGCGCAGCATCTGCTGGTAGCTGGCAAGCACGTTGCCGTTGGTGTCGCCCACGATCGGCGCACCCTTCAGCGCATCACCGCAGCGGGCCGTGATCACGTCAACAAGCAGCCCCGACGCCATCCACTCAAAGCCCGGCGGCACATCCACGCGAATGCGTACCCACGCGAGGTCGTCGCCCATGTCGTCGGTACGCGTGATGAGCGGGGCTGATGTGAACCGAACGCCACCTGGGCCCACCAGGTCGGCGGCGTCGGCCACCGCGCGCGCCACGGGCGCAACGTCGCTCACCAGCACGCCCACCTCCATGTCGCGGCTGCTGTGCGAAAACCGGTGCGCCGCCTTCACCGCCGAGTTGGGTACGTAGATGATGTCGCCGTTCAGCCCGCGCAGCGTGGTCACCCGCAGGCTGGCCCGCTCGACGATGCCCATGGGGATCGTGGAGTCCACCTCCACCAGGTCGCCCACCGCGTACTGCCCCTCAAACAGGATGAAGAAGCCGGCCACAACGTCTGCCAGCAGGCGCTGCACGGCGAAGCCCAGCACCAGGATGACGAAGGCGGAGCCCGAGATGGCAGCCACGCTGCCGGCCCCGAACACGGTGGCGACGATTGCGATGACCGCTGCCAGCACCACCACGTACGAGATACCCGTGGCAAGCGCCGACAGAGCGGTGCCGCGCTGGCGCGCCGCGACCGTCTCGCCGTGGCGCAGCACCCTGGCCACCGAGTGGTGCTCCACACGGTGGATGACCCACAGGCACAGCGCCGCAATCGCGATGATGACGCCGATCCACACCAGGTTCTCGGCCCAGGCGGGGAGCCATGGCACGTCGGTGGCGCTGGTCACGTCGATGGCTAGAGGACGGGGAGGTACCGCTCCATCTCCCACGGCGTGAGCTGCGTGCGGTAGTCGTCCCACTCGGCACGCTTGCTCTCGACGAAGCGCGCATGCGTGTGCTCGCCAAACGCGCGAAGCAGCAGTTCGCTTGCGGCACCGATCTCAATGGCCTCGCCCAGGTTCTCGGGCAGGGCATCGATGCCCTCACGCGAGCGCTCCTCAGGGCCAAGCTCGTAGAGGTTGGTCTCCATGGGCGCCGGCAGCTCGTAGCCACGCTCGATGCCATCGAGCCCTGCGTGGAGCAGCGCGGCGAAGGTGAGGTACGGGTTGCAGGCGGGGTCTGGCGCGCGCAGCTCGCAGCGCGTGGCCTTCTCCTTGCCGCCGGGGTGTGCCGGCACGCGGATGAGCGCCGACCGGTTGCGCCGGCTCCACGCGATGTACACCGGGGCCTCGTACCCCGGCACCAGACGCTTGTACGAATTGACCCACTGGGCGAACACACACGACAGCTCGCGTGCGTGGCGCAGCTGCCCGGCGATGAACGCCTTGGCGTCGGCCGAGAGCAGGTACTCGTCGGAGGGGTCGAAGAACGCGTTGCGGTCGCCCCTGAACAGGCTCTGGTGCGTGTGCATGCCGGAGCCGTTCTCGCCGGCCAGCGGCTTTGGCATGAAGGTGGCGTAGATGCCGTGGCGGTGCGCAACCTCCTTCACCACCGTGCGGTAGGTCATGACGTTGTCGGCCATGGTGAGGGCGTCGTCGTACCGCATGTCGATCTCGTGCTGGCTGGGTGCCACCTCGTGGTGCGAGAACTCCACGTGAATGCCCATGGCCTCAAGCGCAAGCACCGTCTCGCGGCGCAGGTCGCTTGCGGCGTCGAGCGTGGTGAGGTCGAAGTAGCCACCACGGTCGAGCGGCTCGGTGCCCTCGGCGTCCTTGAAGTAGAAGAACTCAAGCTCGGGGCCGAGGTAGTAGTGGTCGTACCCCATGGCCTTGGCGCGCTCAACGGCACGGCGCAGGATCTGCCGGGGGTCGCCCTCGTATGGCTCGCCGGTGGGCAGCTGGATGTCGCAGAACATGCGGGCCACGCCCTGCACCTCGGGGCGGTAGGGCAGCACCTGGAAGGTGTCGGGGTCGGGCATGGCAACCATGTCCGACTCCTCAATGGCGTTGAAGCCCGTGATGGATGAGCCGTCAAAGCCCATGCCGTGCGCCATGGCATCGGGCAACTGCTCGCGCGTGACGGCGAAGCTCTTGAGCTGCCCGAGGATGTCCGTGAACCAGAAGCGCACGAACTTGATGTCGCGCTCTTCCACGAGCGCCAGAATCTCTTCGCGAGTCATATGCCCAACCTAACAGGGGTGATCGAAAAGACGACTCGGGGCGCCCGAAGGCGCCCCGAGTGAACTGCGTCGGTGATGCCGTCTACCTGACGAACAGCATCTCCTGGTACTTCGGCAGCGGCCACAGGTCGTCTGCGATGAGCCCCTCCAGCGCGTCACCGGTCTCGCGCAGGTCCACCATTGCGGTGAGCACCGTGTCGCGCATGTAGATGGCGTGCTTGATGGGCGTGCCGTGCGGGTGGTTTGCGTTGGCCTTCTCCAGCGCGTTGAGGCGCGTGAAGAACTCCTCGGTGACCGATGCGATCTCCTCGGTGATCGTCTCGATGCCCGCAGCCTCGGCCAGGGCGATCTGACGCAGTGCCGCCGGCAGGATGAGCGTGCGGGCCATGTTGGCCGCCGTCTCCGCCTCGATGTTCACCTTGGTGATGTACTGCTCGACGTACACCTCGTAGCGCGCCTGCAGCTCGCGCTTGTCGAGCACCTTGTACTTGCTGAACACCTGCACGGTGCTCGCGGTGATGAACTGCGGCAGGGCGTCCGGAGTCGTGCGCAGGTTGAGCAGGCCACGCTTCTCGGCCTCCTTGTGCCACGCCTCCGAGTAGCCGTCGCCGTCAAACACCACGCGGCCGTGCTCGCGGTATGTCTCGCGCACGACCTCGATGACCGACTTCTCGAGCGTTGCCCCGCGCTTGCCCAGCTTGCGCTTCAGCTCGGCCGACAGGTGGTCGATGCTCTCCGCCACGATCGTGTTGAGAATCGTGTTGGGCAGACCCAGTTCCTGGTTCGAACCGAGGGCGCGGAACTCGAACTTGTTGCCGGTGAAGGCGAACGGGCTGGTGCGGTTGCGGTCACCCGCGTGCAGCGGCATGGACGGAAGCACCGGGGTGCCGAGGCCCAGGAACGAGCGCGGGGTGGAACGCATGGCCTTGCCGCTGGCGCAGGCCTCCATCACCTTCTGGATCTCGCCGCCGAGGTACACGCTGATGATGGCCGGCGGGGCCTCGTTGGCACCCAGGCGGTGGTCCTGACCCGCCGTGGCCACGGTTGCGCGCAGCAGGCCCGCGTACTTGTCGACCGCGCGGATGACCGCGGCGGCGAAGAACAGGAACTGCAGGTTGTCGTGCGGGGTGTCGCCGGGCTCAAGCAGGTTGTGCCCGGTGTCGGTGCCCATTGACCAGTTGTTGTGCTTGCCCGACCCGTTGACGCCGGCGAAGGGCTTCTCGTGCAGCAGGCAGACCAGGCCGTAGCTGCGCGCCACCTTCTGCAGGGTCTGCATCACCAGGTGCTGGTGGTCGGCGCCCACGTTGGAGCTCTCGAAGATGGGAGCAACCTCGTACTGACCCGGTGCCACCTCGTTGTGGCGGGTCTTGATGGGCACGCCCAGGCGGGCGAGCTCGCGCTCGACCTCCATCATGTAGGCCAGCACGCGCTCGGGGATGCTGCCGAAGTAGTGGTCGTCCAGCTCGTGACCCTTCGGCGGCTTGGCGCCGTACAGCGTGCGGCCGGTGTTGATGAGGTCGGGGCGCGCGTAGAAGTACTGCTCGTCGATCAGGAAGTACTCCTGCTCGGCGCCCACCGTGGTGAACACACGCTGGCTCTCGTCGTCGCCGAACAGGGCGAGCGCCTTGAGGGCGGATGCCGAGAGGGCCTCCATCGAGCGCAGCAGCGGGATCTTGTTGTCGAGTGCCTCACCCGTCCACGACATGAATGCCGTGGGAATGCACAGCGTGGCGCCGTTGGGGTTCTCGAGGATGAACGCCGGGCTCGTGGGGTCCCAGGCGGTGTAGCCGCGGGCCTCGAACGTGGCGCGGATGCCACCGGTGGGGAACGACGAGGCGTCGGGCTCGGCCTGGATGAGCTCCTTGCCCGAGAACTCGGCGAGGCTGGTGCCGTCGCCCGTGGGGCCGAAGAACGAGTCGTGCTTCTCAGCGGTCGAACCGGTGAGGGGCTGGAACCAGTGCGTGTAGTGGGTGGCGCCCTTGGCAAGCGCCCAGTCCTTCATGGCCGACGCCACGGCGTCCGCGATGGACGGGTCGAGCTCGGCGCCGCGCTCGATGGTGGCCTGCAGCTTGCGGTAGACGGCCTTCGGCAGGCGCGCGCGCTGGGCGGCGGGGCCGAAGACGTTCTCCCCGTAGATGTTGTTCTCGGGAAGCGTCAGGTCCACAACCTCAACGGCGCTCGGGCCGTCGGCGAACCACTGCGCTGCTTCGACGTTCTTCTCGCGGGTCGGCATGTCTCGACTGATCCTCCTGATCTTGTGCATGCGCTGGGCGTGGGAGGTGTCTTCCCCCGGGAACGGAGCGCATACCGGCTCATCCGGCTCACGCAGAATACGGAGATTGCCCATTGCAGGCGCCATCGCAGTGGCCAAGAAGCGCGATGCCGCGTTTGTGCATGGGGACAAACCCAGCTCCATGGGGGCTTGTGGCGCGTTTGCGCGTGGGTCATGCTTCCCGGCGTGAGCACACGTTCGCGCACATCGCGCCGCACCGGTACCACCGCCGTGGCCGGCCGTCCCCTCTCCGAACTGCTGGCGCTGCCCGCGCTGGACGGCGCCGTGCTGGTGCCCGAGGCGGGCGCCGATGGCGTCACCGTGGCGGCGCTGGTGCTCGACGACCCCGCGGCCCCCGCGGCCGAGGCGGGTCTGCTGGTGGCGCCCAAGGGCATCGGCAAGTCGGTGCCAGAGGGCGTGGTGGCCGCCATCTCGCGCGCGTCCATCTCGGGGTCGCCGGCCGTGCCGGTCATCGTCATCCCGGCCGACCGCCCATGGGGCGACGTGCTGTCGGCAATCGCGCAGGCGCTGTCGGGTGAGGCCCGCGAGCGCGATTCGCGCCGGGTGTTCCGCCAGGCGCTCATCTCGGGGCGCGGCGTGCCCGGAATCGCCGAGGCGGCATCCGAGTTGCTCGAGTCGCCGGTGGCCCTGCTCGACGAGTACCTCGACATCCTCGGCGCGGCCGGCATCTCCGACGCCCGCGAGGAGCAGTTGGAGGACGCCATCGAGGCCGCGCGCGGCCACGGCCCCGCGTCGCTGCTCGGCCCGTTCAAGGAAGCCGGCATCCCGGGCGCCGAGATCATCCAGCTGGAGGGCGACGGCACACTGGCCGGCGTGCTGGTGGTGTGGATGAAGGATTCGCCCGTGGCCGACCCGGCAATCCCGGCGCTCATCGACGCCCTGCTGGTGGAGCGCGTGCGCGAGGACACCCGGGTCGACACCGAGGCACGCCTTCGCGGTGAGCTCATCGAGGAACTGCTGGCCGGCGAGGTGGTGAGCCGCGAGTCGCTGGTGCGTCGCGCGCGTCATCTGGGCGCCGACCTCAGCGACGGTGCCGTGGCGGTGGTGGGCACCCTGCAGGACCCGCACAGCGAGGGCCGGGTCATCACCGATCCGCGCCTGGTGCGCCGCTTCATGCAGCAGACCCGCGCGGTGCTCGACCTGCACTGGCCGCGCGCGCTGGTCGACTGGCACGAGGGTCTGCTGGTGGTGCTGCTGCCCAACCGCGTGGAGGGCGAGGAGGGGGAGAGCCCCGAGGAACTGGCGCACACGCTGGCCCGGCGCCTGCTGGCAGCCACCGGCCCCACCGTGCCCGGGCTCACGCTCACCCTCGCGCTCTCGCGCCACCAGGCCGACCCGGAGCGCCTCGGATCTGCCATCGATGAGGCGCAGCTGGCGCTCAGCATCGGTGAGCGGCTCGGCCGTTCCGGCGAGGTGGTCACCTTCGAGGAGACCGGCACCTACAAGTTGCTGTTCCAGGTGTTCGCCGACAAGCCGGAAGAGCTCGACGCCTTCTACGACCAGACCATCGCGCCGCTGGTGCGGTACGACGAGCAGTACCAGACCGAACTGGTGGGCACGGTTGCCACGTATCTCGATCTCGACTGCAACCTTGCCGCGACGGCATCGACGCTGTTCACCCACCGCCACACCATCAGGTACCGGCTCGACCGCATCACCGAACTGGCGGGGCTCGATATCGGCAAGACCGACGACCGCGAGAAGCTGTCGCTGGGGCTCAAGGCCATGCGCCTGCTGGGGCACAAGGTGACGGCACCGAGCACCGAGAAGCCGTCACGCGGCGGCGCCCGAGGGGCGAAGAAGAAGGCTTAGGCCGGGCTACTGCGGGGCGTAGGCCTGCCGCAGTCGGGCGGCCATGGGCCCCGGGGTGCCGTCACCAACCGGCACACCGTCGATGGTGAGCACTGATGTGACGCCCGCCAAGCCGTTGCTCAGCAGCACCTCGTCGGCGCCGCGCCACTCCGTCTCCCCGATGTGGCGCACCTCCACGGGAATGCCCTCGGCCGCGGCCACCTCGAGCAGCCGGTCGCGGGTGACGCCGCCGAGGATTCCCTCAACGGGAGGCGTCACCAGCCTGCCCCCGGTGACGATGAACACGTTGGCGGCGTCCGACTCACCCAGGCGGCCCTGGTCGTCGATGAGCAGGGCGTGGTCGGCGCCGGCGGCAACTGCCCGGCGGTGGGCCAGGCGGTGGCCGGCGTACGACAGCGTCTTGTGCTCGTGGATCTCGTTGCCCGGCCACCAGGTGCCCGGCAGGGCCACCACGGCCACGCCCACGTCGGGGTCGGCGGGCTCGTAGGGAGTGGCCTCAACCAGCAGGGTGGGCCGGGTGGTCACGGTGATGCGCACGCGATGCGGGGCGTCATCCAGTTGGGCCACCACGGCGTCGACGGCCGCGCGGACGTCGTCGTCGGTGGGGATGGGATCGAGCGCGAGTGCGGTGATGGACGCCGAGAGGCGGGCGAGGTGGCGGTCGAGCATGGCCACTTGTCCGCGTTCGGCGCGCATGGTCTCGAACAGGCCGTCGCCCCAGCGCACGCCGGGGTCGGTGATGGGGAGCGCGGCCGTGGCCGGGTCAACCAGCGCGCCGTCCAGCCACACCACGTGGCTCATGGCGCCTCGGCTCCCAGGGCATCGAGGAACGGGCGCGCCTTGCGCCAGGCCTCGTCGCGTTCGGCCGCCGGGTCGGAGTCCCACACGATGGCCCCGCCGCACCAGTACTGCGCGCGCGGCACGTCGGTGGGCACCCATGCGGTGCGGATGGTCACGCTGGCATCGAGCGACCCGTCGGTGCCCACGGCCACCACGCTTCCGAAGGCGGGTCCGCGGCCCACGGGCTCCAGCTCACGGATCACCTCGAG
>CANGAY010000017.1 GCA_947451735.1 Actinomycetota bacterium | reverse complement strand
GATCTGGTGCTGCTGGGCCCGGGGTCGCTGTTCACCAGCGTGCTGCCGCATCTGGCGGTTGGGGAGATCGCCGCCGCGGTGCGCGATGCCCAGGGGCTGCGCGTGTACGTGTGCAACATCATGACCCAGCCGGGCGAGACGGACGGCATGGACGCGGCCGCCCACCTCGACCGCGTGCTCGAGATGGCGCCCGGTGGCGTTGACGTGGTGGTGGTGCATGCCGGCGCGCTTGATGCCGGGTCGGTGGCGCACTACGGCGCACAGGGGCAGCAGCCCGTGGTGGTGGATGTGGGCGCGCTTGCGTCGCGCGGTGTGCGGGTGGTCACCGCCGACATCGCCGAGAGCGATCGCGTGGTGCGCCACGAGCCCGAGCGCCTGGCCGATGTGCTGATGCCGCTGGCATCGGAGGGGGCGGCGATGCGGGCCGAATCCGCGTCCGCATACCCCGCCTCGTAGGGTTAGCGCTGCGTTAAATCCCCCGCTAATAGCGATGAAATATCGCCGAATTCCGAGCGGCGAAAGGATTCGTAGCACTTGTAACGAATAGCGCGACGCCCGTAAAGTGCCGTCATCACGACGACGCTTGTCGTGTGCCGCGTACCCACCTCATCTCATTTCGGGTCCGCGGGATCCCTGTCCTAATTCCATGAAGGAGCTCTCACATGGGTGCTCGCGCTAAGGCGATTTTCCCGCTCGCGCTGGTCATTGGAGTTCTCTCCTACCTGTGGACCGAGTTCTCGCTGAACTTCACCTTCCACTGGGTGACCGTGTCCGGCACGGACCTTCCCGGTGCTGTCGGCGTTCCGCAGAACTTCCACCTGATTCTTCCCACGGCATTCATCTCGTGGGGTCTGTTCTTTGCTGCCGGTGGTGACAACGCCGCCTTCGGCAAGATCTTCCTCGCAGCCGTGTTCGGTACCGTCGCCGCGTTGGTGACGATCCCGCTCGCATACAAGAGCGCTGCATTCCCCGACTTCTGGGGCATCGCCCTCTGGGTCGGCGTGTTCGCCTTCATCCTCGTGATGATCCTCATCGCAGGTGACTGGTACTACGTCGCAGGTACGTTCCCGTGCTTCGCGGCTGTGTTCCTCTGGTGGGTTGCCACCGGTATGGACGGCTGGGCGCCCCTGGGTGCTGACGCCGCCAACGGTGGTGCTGGTGGTGCTACTGGTCTCGGCGCCTTCGGTGGTCTTGTTTCGACCCCGTGGGCATGGGTGTGGTTCGACACCTTCGTGACCCTGGTGTGTGGTCTGATCCTCGGCATCGTGTCGGGCAAGCTGGCCGCGCTCCTCACCCCGAAGCCCAAGGAGGCCTAGGCCGCAAGGTCCTAGACACCCTTTGCTTCACCCCTCGGGGGGGTCTTCGGACCCCCCCGAGGTCGTTTTCGCCCCCGTGCATCACACTGACGCTCCGGCAGGAAACCCCAGGTGGCATCGGGAATGACCCCAAACACACCCAACCCACCCCGGGGGGAAACGTATGGGTACGAATGCGGTGAGCGAGCGGAATCAGAGCTGGGTCGATTTCGCCGCCGTGATGCTCCTGATCTCAGGCATCTTCAACATCATCTACGGCGCCGCCACGCTCGGCAGCTCCGACTACTTCGTCAACAAGATCCTGTACTGGAACATGGAGGGATGGGGCTGGTCGATCATGATCGTCGGCGTCATCCTGGTCTCGACGGCCTGGTTCATCTTCCAGAACAACGTGTACGCCGAGGTGTTCGGCGTGATCGTGGCCATCGCGAGTGCGTTCCTGCACGCGAGCACCCTCGAGTTCGCTCCCATCTGGAGCCTGATCGTGCTGATCATCAGCATCCTGATCATCTACGGACTCGTGGTGCACGGCGACATCCGCGGCCGCTGGGGCCAGCCCGCCGGCTGACCTTCCGCGTCATGGATGGTCGAATGACCCGACTCCGGGGGCCTCGCGGCCCCCGGAGCGCGTTTTCGGGGTCCACCGGTTAGGCTTGCGGCCGCTTTTCGACCCAAGAAGGGGAGTGTGATGGCGGTACGCGTGGGCATCAACGGCTTCGGCCGAATCGGCAGGAACGTCTTCCGTGCGGCGGCGAGCCGCGCACAGGGCGAGGTGGAGATCGTCGCGGTCAACGACCTGACCGACGCAAAGACGCTCGCCTACCTCCTGGCCTACGACTCCGTCTTCGGGCGCTACCCCGGCACGGTGGAGCACGAGGGTGACGCCATCATCGTGGACGGCACGCCCATCCGCGTGATGGCCGAGCGCGACCCCGGCAACCTCGCCTGGGGCGACCTGGGCGTGGACGTGGTGGTGGAGAGCACCGGTTTCTTCACCAAGCGCGACGACGCCGCCAAGCACCTGGCCGGCGGCGCGAAGAAGGTCATCATCTCGGCCCCCGCCACGAACCCCGACCTGACCGTGGTGCTGGGCGTCAACGACGACGCCTACGACCCCGCGACGATGGACATCATCTCCAACGCGTCATGCACCACCAACTGCCTCGGCCCCATCGCCAAGGTGCTCGACGACCTCTACGGCATCGAGCAGGGCTTCATGACCACCACGCACGCGTACACGAACGACCAGCAGATCCTCGACCTGCCGCACAGCGACCTTCGCCGTGCCCGTGCCGCCGCGCTCTCGATCATCCCGACGTCCACGGGTGCCGCGCGTGCCATCGGCGAGGTGCTGCCGCACCTGAAGGGCCGTCTCGACGGGTTCGCCATGCGTGTGCCCACGCCGGACGGCTCGGTGGTGGACCTCGTGGCCACGGTCAAGGGCACGCCCAGCGTGGACGAGATCAACGCCGCGATGAAGGCCGCCTCCACCGGTGCCATGGCCGGCATCCTCGGTTACTCCGAGGACCCGATCGTGTCGCGTGACGTCATCGGCGACTCGCACTCGTCGCTGTTCGACGCCCCGCTCACCATGGTGATGGGCAACCAGGTGAAGGTCATCTCCTGGTACGACAACGAGTGGGGCTACTCGTGCCGGGTGGTTGACCTGGCGCAGAAGCTGCTGCCGTAATGAGCAGTCCCGTCCAGGTGGACTCGCCCGGCCGTTCGTGGGCCGAGGAGCGCGTGCTGGTGCGCGCCGACCTCAACGCACCCCTCGACGCCGGGCGGGTCACCGACGACGCCCGCATCCGCGCATCGGTGGCCACCATCCGGCACCTGCTCGACAACGGCGCCGCGGTGGCCGTGTGCTCGCACCTCGGTCGCCCCAAGGGGCAGCGCGTTGCCGAGCTGTCGCTGGCGCCCTGTGCCGCTCGTCTCGGCGAGTTGCTGGGTCAGCCGGTGGACCTGCTGGACGACTGCGTGGGGCCCGCGGTGGAGGCGCGCATCCGTGCGCTGAAGCCCGGTGAGGTGGTGATGCTCGAGAACCTGCGCTTCCACGCGGAGGAGGAGGCCAACGACGCCGCCTTCGCCGACCTGCTGGCCGCCGGGTTCACGGCGTACGTGAACGACGCCTTCGGCGCCGCGCACCGTGCGCACGCATCCACCGAGGCAGTCGCCCGTCGCCTGGACGCCTCCGCCGGCCTGCTGCTGGGCCGCGAGGTGGAGGTGCTCGGGGGCCTGCTGGGCAATCCCGCATCGCCGTTCGTGAGCGTGCTGGGCGGATCGAAGGTGAGCGACAAGCTGCCGCTCATCGAGAACCTGCTCGACACCTCCGACCGCATCCTCATCGGTGGGGCCATGTGCTTCACCTTCCTCAAGGCGCTGGGCGACCCGGTGGGCTCCTCCCTGCACGAGGACGAGGCGGCGCAGCAGCTGGCACTTCGCCTGCTCGACCGCGCCGGCAAGGTCAACTGCACGCTTCAGCTGCCCACCGACATCCTGGTGGCCGACCGCTTCAGCGCCGACGCCGAGCTGCAGGTGGTGCCGAGCGACGCCATTCCCGACGGCTGGATGGGTGTGGACATCGGCCCCCGTACGGCCGCCGCCTACCGCGAGGTCATCGAGACCGCCGGCACGGTTTTCTGGAACGGCCCCATGGGCGCGTTCGAGATCCCGCCGTTCGCGGCCGGCACCCGCGCCATCGCCGAGGCCATGGCGTCGTCCACCGCCACCACGGTGGCCGGGGGCGGCGACTCGGGCGCGGCAGTGGGCGAGATGGGGCTGGCCGACCGATTCACGTGGGTCTCCACCGGCGGCGGTGCCGCGCTCGAGATGCTCGAGGGCCGCGTGCTTCCGGGCGTCGCGGCGCTCCCCGTCGCATGAGCAGCCGCCGCCCGCTGGTGGCGGGCAACTGGAAGATGCACAAGACCGGCCCCGAGGCGCGCGAGTTCTGCGCCGCCCTCGCGGGTCTGGTGGGTGAGGACCCCGCCGTTGACGTGGCGGTGTGCCCGCCGTACACCGCCCTGGAGGCATCGGCCGATGCGCTGGCCGGTGCGCCCATCGCCGTGTACGCGCAGAATGTGCACGAGAACGAGAAGGGCGCCCACACGGGTGACATCAGCGCCGCCATGATCCTGGCGACGGGCGCCGACGGGGCGCTCGTGGGGCACTCCGAGCGCCGCGCCGCCGGTGACACCGACGCGCAGATCGCCATCAGGGTGCGCAACGCCATCGATGCCGGCCTGCTGGTGGTGCTGTGCTGCGGCGAGTCGCTCGAGACGCGGCAGGCGGGGGAGACCGAGGCGTGGGTGACCCGCCAGATCCGCTCCGCACTCGAGCACGTGCAGCCCGCCGACATTGCGCGCCTGGTCATCGCCTACGAGCCCATCTGGGCCATCGGCACCGGCGAGACCGCATCGCCCGCGCAGGCGCAGGAGGCCTGCGCCATCGTGCGCCGCGTGGCCACCGAGAAGGTGGACGGCGAGGTGCTGCGCGTGCTGTACGGCGGCAGCGTGTCGCCGGCCAACGCCGCCGAGCTGATGTCGCAGCACGACGTGGACGGCGCACTGGTGGGCGGCGCGAGCCTGGATCCCGAGTCGTTCGCCGCGATCGTGGCGGTCGCCGGGTGAGCGGGCCCCTCGTCCTCGTCGTCATCGACGGGTTCGGCATCGCCCCGGCCGGTCCGGGCAACGCCGTGAGCATCGCCCGCACGCCCGCGCTGGACGCGCTCGCGGCGGAGGGGTCGGCCACCACCCTGCAGGCATCGGGCCTGCCCGTGGGGCTGCCGGACGGCCAGATGGGCAACAGCGAGGTGGGGCATCTCAACCTGGGCGCCGGCCGCCGCGTGCCCCAGATGCTCGTGCGCATTGATGAGGCCGTGGGCGCCGAGGGCGGCCTGGGTGCCGTGCCCGCCATCGCCGCGGCCATGGCGCGGGCGCAGTCGAACACGCTGCACCTCGTGGGGCTCGTGGGCGACGGCGGGGTGCACGCCCAGCAGCGGCACCTGGTGGCGCTGCTGAAGGCCGCCCGCGAGACGGGTTTGTCGCGCGTCGTGGTGCATGCCATCACCGACGGGCGCGACTCGCGCCCCGATTCGGCGCTCCCGGCCATCCGTGCGCTCGAGGGTGAGGGCGCCACCATCGGCACGGTCGTCGGCCGCTACTGGGCGATGGACCGCGACCACCGGTGGGATCGCATCCAGCGCGCCTACGACGCCATGGTGCATGGGCGCGGCGAGCGGGCCGACACGGCATCCGATGCCGTGCAGCGCTCGTACGACGCCGGCGTGATGGATGAGTTCATCGAGCCGTGGGTGATCGGCGACCCGGCGCAGCACCGCATCCGCCCCGGCGACGCCGTCATCGTGTGGAACTTCCGCCCCGACCGCGCCCGCCAGATCACACAGGCACTGGCCGACCCGGCGTTCGACGGGTTCGACCGCGGCGGCGTGCCGCCCATGGACGACGTCACCACCATGACCCGTCTGCGCGCGGAATGGACCTACCCGGTGGCCTTCGAGCAGGACAACGTGCGCGAGGGCATGGCCGAGGCCATGAGCATGGCCGGGCGCCGTCAGCTGCACGTGGCCGAGACCGAGAAGTACGCGCACGTGACCTACTTCTTCAACGGCGGCCGCGAGGAGGCGTTTGACGGCGAGGACCGCCTGCTGGTGCAGTCGCCCCAGCACGTGGCCACGTACGACGAGGCACCCGAGATGAGCGCCGATGGCATCCGCCAGACGGTGGTGGATGGCGTGATGGCCGGCCAGCACGAGTTCCTCGTGGTCAACTTCGCCAACGCCGACATGGTGGGCCACACCGGCGTGGTCGAGGCCGCGGTGCGGGGCATCGAGGCCGTTGACCGCTGCATGGCCGACATCCGCCAGGCCGTGCGCGAGAAGGACGGCCTGCTCATCGTCACCGCCGACCACGGCAACAGCGAGCACATGATCGAGCCGGACGGCAGCCCGAACACGGCGCACACCATCAACCCGGTGCCGCTGTGGATCGACCGGCCCGGCCTGCCGCTGCGCCCCGGCCGCCTTGGCGACGTGTCGCCCACCGCCTGCGCCCTGATGGGGTGGGATGTCCCTGCCGCCATGACGGGCGACGTGCTGCTTGACGGACCCGCGTAGGATCGCCGCATGAGCAACCGTCCCCAGGAATGGCTTCCCGACCCCGAGGGCCGTCACCAGCTGCGCTGGTGGGATGGCTCCCAGTGGACCGAGCACGTCAGCGACAGCGGCCAGCAGGGCATTGACGAGCTGGCCGACGCGGCGCCGCCGCCCCCGCCGGGCGCCGTCGCCCGGCGCTCGGGCCGCGCAACCGCGGCGCTGGTGCTGGGCATCGTGGGAATCCTCGTGTTCCCCGTGGTGTGCTCGACGCTCGCCATCATCTTCGGTGCGCTCGCCCTGCGCGACATGGGTCCCGACCCCGAGGTGCGCGGGCGCTCGATGGCGTGGTGGGGCCTCGGCCTCGGCATCGCCGGCCTGCTCATCGGCATCGGGCTCATCGCCTACCGGTTCGCCTGATGGGCGAGCTCGCCGGCCGCGTGAGCATCAAGGGCATGTCACCGGAGGGCTATCGGGCGCTGGCCGGCCTCACCCGGGCGGGGCTTTCCGATCACGTGCTCGCCGAACTGGTGAAGTTGCGCGCATCGCACGTGAACAACTGCAAGTACTGCATCGACAACCACGAGGGTGTCGCGCGGAAGCTCGGCATCGCCGATGACCGCATCGCCGCGACCGCCGATTGGCAGGGGTCGTCGCTGTTCGACGAGCGCGAGCGCGCTGCACTGGCCCTCACGGACCTGCTCACGGTCACGGCCACCCTGGCCACGGCCGAGGATGACGCGGCGGCACCGGTGTGGCAGGCGGCCGCAGACGCCTTCCCGGGCGACGAGCTCACGCAACTGGTGATGACGGTGGTGGCGATCAACGCGTGGAACCGCGCGATGATCTCCGAAGCCGTCAGCGACGAGGGCTGATGCGCACGCGGGTCGTGATGACCCGCCCCTCCTGACTGAGCACCAGCACCTCATGCCCTGCCGAGTGGCACCAGGCGGGGATGTCCACGGCCGCCAGCGGGTCGTCGGCCAGCACCTCGATCACGTCGCCCTCTGACGCCGTTGCCGCAGCGCGGCGCAGCAGCCCCACGGGCACGGGGCACCAGGTGCCGAGCGCGTCGATGGTGCGGGTGGGGGTCACGCGTCGCCGGGCGCCATCGCGCGCAGGACGCCCACCGACTCGGCGAAGGCCGCCGCGGCCTCGGCCAGTTCGGCGTCGGTGGTGCCGGGTCCGATGGTGATGAGCACGGCGCCGCGGGCCACGTCGTCGTCCGCCCCCATGGCCTCGAGTACCGGTGACGACTTGCCCGCGCCGAACGTGCACGCCGATCCGGGCGACACCGCCACGCCACGCGCCGCCATGGCCAGCGCGAGCGCCTCGCCCTCCACGCCACGCGCCGACACCTGCACGTGTCCGGGCAGGCGGTCGTGGGCCGAGGGGCCGTTCAGCACCACATCTGGCACCCGCAGCAGGTCGGTCACCACGCGCGCCGCCGATGCGCGCATGGCCTCGGCGCGTGCCGGCATCGCCTGCAGGGCCTCGCCCGCGGCCGCGGCAATCCCTGCAATTGCAGGCAGATCATGTGCACCACCGCGCTTGCCGTACTCCTCCAGCCCGCCCTCGATGAGCGGGTGCAGCAGGGTGCCCGGGCGCACGCACAGCGCACCGGCCCATGCCGGGCCACCCATCGAGCGCCCGCCCATCACCACCAGATCGGCGCCCAGGCCGTCGGGCACCGGAAGCAGCCCGGCGGTTTCCTCGGCGTCCAGCACCACCACGGCGGTGGGCGCGGCGGCCCGCACGGCGCTGATGAGGGCGGCGGCATCGCGCACGCAGCCCACCTCGGCCTGTCCGTGGGTGATCACCACCAGATCGGCGCCCTGCGCCGCGTCCGCCATGTCCTGCGGCAGCACGTCGCCCACGGGGCCCACGGTGGCCATGCGCACCGCACCGCCGTCGCGGGTGAGCGACCGGGCCGCCGCGATGGCGGATGCATGGGCCAGCGGGTCGAGCGCGATGACCGGCGTGCGGAGGCCCCGCGCCGAGAGGCTGCCCTTGATGGCCAGATTGCGCGCCTCGGTGGCCCCCGACGTGAGGATGACCGTGTCGGCGGGCCACCCGACCAGTGCGCCCAGCGCGGCACGGGTGGCATCCACCAGTTCGGCGGGCCCGCGCGCGTGCTCGTGCAGCGCCATGGGGCTGGTGGCCACGGCCACCCAGTGCGTCATGGCATCGCGCACGGCCGCTGACGGCGGCCAGCCCGATGCGTGGTCGAGGTATGCGCTCATCGTCCCTCCGCCAGCCGCGAGCCAAGTTCCACCGGCAGCCCCGCCGCCTGGATGGCGTTCTGGGCGCCCGGTACGTCGTACGGGGTGCGCCGGAAGGTGAGCGTGTTGGCATCGGGGTCGAGCACGGCCCACGACGCGCGTGGGTCGAGGTCGCGCGGCTGCCCCACCGACCCGGGGTTCACCAGCCAGCGCCCACGATCGAGCGAGATGGTCTCCTCGCCGCGCACGAGCCCGCCGTCGAGGCGTCCGTCGTCGCCCAGGCACCACGCGCCGGCCAGGTGGGTGTGGCCGACCATCATCACGCGCGCGGGGTGGGCATCCATGGCCGCCCGCACGCCGTCACCGTCGAGCACGTACTCCCACACCGGATCGCGCGGCGATGCGTGGAACAGCGCGATGTCG
>CANGAY010000016.1 GCA_947451735.1 Actinomycetota bacterium | reverse complement strand
GTCATGGTGCGGATGATCATCGCGGCCCGGTGCGTCAGACGTTGAAGCGGATCTGCATCACATCGCCTTCCTGCACGATGTAATCCTTGCCCTCCATGCGGGCGAGTGCCTGTTCACGCGCCTTGCTGAACGATCCGCACTCCACCAGCTTGTCCCATGCGACGACTTCGGCACGGATGAACCCGCGCTCCATGTCGGAGTGGATCTTGCCGGCGGCCTGATCGGCCGGGGTGCCGCGGCGGATGGGCCAGGCGCGCGCCTCGGGCGGGCCCGATCCGGTGAAGAACGTGACCAGATCAAGCAGGCGGTATCCGGCCTGGATGAGCGCGTCGGCGCCACGGGTGGCACCCAGACCCATCTCCTCGGCGAACTCCGCGGCGTCGGCGGGGTCCATCTCGGCGAGTTCGAGCTCGACGCCCACCGGCAGCGCCAGCGCCTGGGCGCCCTGCGCCTCGGCGTAGGCCGCGATGTCGGCCGGCGGGTCGCCCGGGTCGTCGGTGTTGATCAGATACAGCGTGGGCTTCGCGGTGAGCAGGCCCATGCCGGTGGCCACCGCCACGGCGGCCTCGTCGTCCATGGTGCGGATGGGCTTGCCCTCACCAAGCCATGCCGTGATGGCCTCGAGCGACGCGGCCTCGGCCTTGGCGTCGGGGTCGCCGGCACGCACGCCCTTCTGCACCTTCTCCTCGCGACGGGCAACCTGCTCGGCGTCGGCCAGCATCAGCTCGGTGTCGACGGCCTCCATGTCACCCAGCGGGTCGATGCGCTCAAGCGGGTGGGGCACCTCGGCGTTGGCGAAGCCGCGCACCACGTGCACGGTGGCCTCCAGCTCGCGGATGCGCCCGAGGGCTGCGCCACCCATGCCCTCGCCCTTGCCGGCACCCTCGCTGAGCCCGGCGATGTCGACCACCTCGACCTGTGCGCACACCCGATTGGGAATGTCCTGCACGTCGGCGATGGCGTCGATGCGCGGGTCGGGCACGTCGGCCACGCCCCGGTTGGGCTCGCGGGTGGTGAAGGGGTACGAGGCCACCTCGGCCTGACCGCCCGTCACAAGGTTGAACAGGGCGGTCTTGCCGGAGTTGGTCAGGCCGAGCAGGCCGAGCTGCAGCTTACGAACCCCCGCCGAAGCCCAGGCGGCTCTTCGCCTCGCCGGGCAGCACGCGCACGTAGGTGACCTTGGCCAGGTTCACCACGTTGTCGCCCTCTTCAGAGGTGACCGCGTGGAACCCGCCACCGTTGGTGTAGGCCGAGGTGAGGGCCGTAACGTCGGCGTCCTCCACCGTCACCAGCAGCACGCCGCCGCCCTCGAGGCCGATCTCGACCCGTCGGCTCACGAGAGCACCTTCAGCGAGTCGGAGGTCTGGCCGCCCTCAGGCGTCTCCGGCGGCGTCCAGGCCGGCAGGCGACGGATGGCGTCGAGGTGCTCCATCGACTCGGGCTGGTCGGTGAACTTGAGCAGCTGCTTGCGGCCGTACGAACGGAAGATGGCCACGCCCAGCGTCTCGTAGATGGTGCGCATGCCGCGACGCGAGATGGTGGTGCGGATGACCTTGAAGCTCTCCGACGGGCGGTTGGTGAGCCACAGGCGGATCGCCTTGGGCAGGTTCTTGATGAAGTTCCACTCGGTGGCGAGGCGGGCCATGCGCCAGATGTTCGCCCGCACTTCCTTCCTGCCCAGCTCCCACGGCGTCTTCTTCGAGTAGAAGCGCAGCATGTTCTTCCAGGTCTCCATCTGCAGCTGGTACGGCGTCATCAGCTTGGGCTGGATGATGCAGTGGTGGCCGTCGTACAGCGAGTAGTCGTCGGTGAGCACGCGGCCCTCGGCGCGCATCTGCGCGTCGAACGCGGTGCCCGGCAGGGTGGTGAGCATCATCATCTGCAGGGTGTCCACACCGTGCTCGATGGCGAAGTCCACCGTGGCGCGCACGGTCTCGGGCGTGTCGGTGTCGGCGCCCACCACGAACATGCCGTGCACACGGATGCCGTAGTCGTGAAGCAGCTTGATGGAGGTGGTGATGTGCTCCACCTTCTGCTTCTTGTTGTAGGCGTCAAGGCCCTCCTGCGTGATGCTCTCGAAGCCGATGTACACCATGTAGCAACCGGAGTCGCGCATCAGCGCCAGCAGCTCGTGGTCGGGCTCGAGGGTCTGCTTGCTCTTGTAGATCGAGTCGGCCCGGATCTGGGCGGTCCACTGCGGAGTGATGCCCTCGTCGATCATGGCGTGGAACAGGCTCTTGGCCTGCTTCTTGTCGACGATGAAGATGTCGTCGTAGAAGAAGACGCGCTCGGGGTTGACCATGCGAAGCTCGGTCATCATGTTCTCCACCGAACGGGTGCGCAGCTTGCGGCCGAACATCTTGATGACGCTGCAGAACGAGCAGTCGTACGGGCAGCCCCACTTCATCATGATGGGGTGCGTGACCATGCGCTCGTGGCCTTCGAGCAGGTCGAGCGCGGGGAAGGGCAGCTCGTCGAGGTCCTCGCCGGAGGCGGGCGGGGCCTCGGGGTTGTTCACCTGGTTGCCGTCGGCATCCAGGTAGCTGAGCCCCATGATCTCGTGCAGCCCCTCGGGGTTGCGGTCGCCGCGGAACCACTCCATGAACTGCGCGAAGCCCACGTGGCCCTCGCGACGGATCACGTAATCGGCGTGCTGCAGGGCCTCATGCGACATGAAGGTGACGTGCGAGCCGCCGAACAGCACGGGGATGCCGGCGTCGCGGCACTTCTTGGCGTACGCGTAGCCCTCGAGCGTGGTGTTGGTGGTGGTGGAGATGCACACCAGGTCGGCGTCGAGGACGTCGTTCCAGTCCACCTCCACGCCGCGGATGAGCTCGCAGTAGATGTGCTGGTCCACATCGTCGTAGGTGTTGCGCGCGATGGCCGCGAGCAGCGGCAGCCCCAGCTTGGGCAGGTTCGCGATCTCGTAGATCGTGGCCCCTCGGGGCTTTGGCTCGATGTAACGGATCTTCACGCGTCAGGCCTCCGACGTGGTGTTCACAGCAGTCAGTGTGCTTCGACGAGCTCGGTGAGCACGCCCCCCGTTGAACGGGGATGCAGAAAGGCAACCATGTGCCCTCCCAGCCCGCGCCGTGGCGCGGAATCAATCAGTTCGACGCCCGAATCTGCCAGCTCACGCAGGGTGGACTCCAGATGGGGAACGGCGAATGCCACATGATGCATGCCCGGGCCCCGCTTTGCGAGGAACCTGGCAACTCCGGTGTCGTCTGCCACCGGTGCGATGAGCTCGATGTACGAGGGGCCATTGCCAAGCATCACTGCCTCGACGCCCTGATCGGGCATCACCTCGCGCACGCCCACATCCATGCCGAGCCGGTCCCGGTACACGGGAATCTCGGCGTCGAGGTCGGCGACGACGTAGCCGACGTGGTGGATGAGGCCCAACTGCACGGTGCCGATGGTAACGGACCGCTACCCCGGCACCAGTTCGACCGTCGCCAGCCGGTCGCTGGGCTGCTCGCTGCGACCGACCTTGGCGCACGGGCGGCCGTCCACCCGCACGATGTCGGCGGTGAAGTCGTTCGAGCCGAGCAGCAGGCTCGACCCCACGCCATAGGCATCAACGGGCACATGCTGGGCCTCGAACGCGGCGATGCGCTGGGCGTCGAACCCGCCGGAGGCCACGATGCGCACCGCCCCGTGGCCGGCGCTGTCGAGCGCGTCGCGCACCTTGTGCACCAGTTCGGGCACCACGCCGGTGGGGTTGAAGCGGCCCATCTCCTGCCACAGGCTGCGGTCGACCATCGTGGCCGAGGTGTCGAGCCGCACGCCCCACAGGCGGTCGCCCAGGGCGTCGGCCACCTCGAGTGCCGTGCGCACGGAGTCGTTCTCGTAGTCCACCAGCACGATCACGTTGAGGTCGTCGGCGAAGCGGTCGGCGAAGTGCGTGGCCGCCTTCACGGTGTCGCCGCCGTATGCCGCGATGAGGCCGTGGGGAACGGTGCCCATGCCGCGACCGCCCCACCACGACGCCTGGGCATCGGTGCTCACGCCGATGGCGCCGGCCACGTGGGCCGCCCAGCCGTCACCGGTCTGCACCTGCCAGTGGTCGAAGCGGGCGGGGAAGTAGAGGATGGGCTTGCCGGCGGCGGCATCAACCACCGCGCGCACGTTGCGGCTGATGAGGGTGCGGCGGCCCAGCACACCCAGCACCAGGGTCTCCAGATGGGCGAACAGCGCGTAGTCGCCCTCGATGCTCAGCACCGTCTCCCAGGGGGCCACCTCGTCGCCGTCGTAGAGCGCCTTCACCTCGATGGCATCGTGCGCGGGCTGCCAGCCGTCGGGCGTGCGTCGGCCGGCGCAGTTGGCGAGGATGGCGATGGCCTCGTCAACGCCACCCAGCACGGCGTGCTCGCGCTGGAACACCTGCATCAGCACCCGGGGGTGGTGGTCATCGCTCTCGAGCACCTCACGGGTGAACGTGAAGTAGGCGTCGCTGTAGTAGCCGTCGCGCATGCGCTCGACGGGCAGCTGGAAGGTGGACGGCGGCAGCCGCGTGCGGTCGGCGCTCAGGCGCGATCCTCGGGTCCGTCGGGCGGCAGGTCGCGCGGGCGCGACGACCACACGAGGCCCACTCCGGCGAGCGCCACCAGACTGGCCGCGATGGCGATGACGCCGAGCCACAGGCCACCACCACTGCCGGAGTCGCCCGCGGGGGCCACCTCGGCTGCTGTCTCGGTGATGGTCACCGCCGACGCGGGGCCGGGGGCGTTGATGCCGGTCTCGGTGCTCTCGGTGCCGGGTGCCTCGGGTGGGCCGGTCCAGCGCTTGACGCCGCCCGAGGTGGTCTGCCACGCGGGCCACACGGCCGTGCCGGTGCTGAACGGGGTGCCGAGCAGCGTGAAGTCAACGTAGTGCCCGGGCGTGATGGATCCGCCGCTCCAGATGACGCCGCCGAACCGGCCATCGGGGCGCTTGAGGATTCGGGAGGTCCAGCCCGGGGCGTCAGCCACGGCGTACACCGACACCTCGGTGGGGAAGGTCACCCGCACCTGCGTGGTGGTCAGTCCGCCCTCGGCGGGCACGCGCACGGTGAACTCGGTCGACTGGCCCTTCACCGCGCTCGACGGCAGCACCTCCACGTGTGCCATCGCCACCGGCGCGGCGGCCAGGGCGATGAGCCCGGTCGCGAGCATCAGCCGTGCACGGGTCATGCCGGTACCTCCACCTCGGCCTGCTCGATGCGCAGGATCTCGTTCATCGCCTGACGGCCCACCGCCAGTTCGTCCTCGTCGGGCTCACGGGTGACGAAGCCCGCCTGGATGGCGTGCCCCGCGCCGTGGATGACGCGCGACACCGGGTTGCGCGGGTGGCGCTCGGCGAACGAGAAGGCCTCCACGGCCGCGCCGATGCCGGCGACCAGCGCACCGGCGCGCACCAGCGCCCTGCGGCGCCTGCCGCGCACCGCCCGGGCGGCGATGTTGCCCACGGCGCTGCTCACCATCAGCGGCAGCACGAGGTTGCTGCCACAGCGCGGGTGCTCCTTCGGGTCAACCACGTTGGTGGCGATTCCCAGCGTGCCCGCGCGCTCATACGCCGCGATGCTCTTGTGCTCAACGGCGTGCCAGCGCGATGCGGGGCTCAGCCTGAGCATCACCAGCATCGGCAGCAGGTTGACGGCGGCCACCGCGGCCTCCTGCGCCACCACGTTCCTGATGCGACGCCGAAGCACGGCGCTCACGACCATCGTGCCCACCACCATCACGCCCACGGGCCGGTCCTCCATCGCCAGACGCGCCTCCGGCACGCCGGCACGGGCGGCCGGCACCACCATCATCGACTCCACCATGCGGATGACCCCGCGGGTCAGCGGCACGCGCTCCAGCAGGCCGCCGTGCAGACGCGGCCGGGGGCCCGAACCCACGATCACCTCGCCGTCGTCGTCCACCACCGCGGCAGCCCACGATGTGGGGCCGTGCACCAGCAGGCCGTTGGCCAGCGCCATGCCCCCAAGGCGCAGTCGGTCGGATTCCTCGCTCATGCCTCTCCCCGTCGTGCCTCGGTGCGCCGCTCCTGGGCAAGGCGGTCGCCCTGCCCGCTCATGTCGGTGTAGTGCATGAGCGACGCCAGGGCAGCATGACCGGCCTGGTCGCGGATGGCCAGCAGCATGTCCTGCGCGACCCGGCGGTACGCGGCGTGGCCCTGGGGCTGGCTGCGCAGTTCGATCAGGTGCATGGCCTCGCGGGCGTTCATGCGCATGGCGAACCTGATGCGGTGGCTCATGGTCACCGCGTAGGGCGCCTCATCGGGCACCGCGTCAATCAGTTCGCGCCACAACGCCGCCGACGCCTCATGCACCCGCGCGAACTCGTCGCCGACCCCTGCGGCCTCGGCGTCGGGGGAGGGCTCCCATCCCAGCGTGGCGCCCAGGGGCTGCGCCTCGAGGGTGAGCAGCCGGTGGCGCTGCAGGTCGCGGTAGGCGCCGTAGTCGCAGGTGATCTCGAACAGGTACTCGGTGGCCTCGAGCGCACGTCCGGGCCGCTCACGCCGATCGCTGCGCCCCGCAGCCCACTCCACGAGCATGCGCGACCGCTCATCGGGCGCGATGGCGAGCACCTCGGCACGCACCTGCTCGAGCGGAAGCCCCGACGACGGCCACAGCGCATGGGCAAGCACCCGCGCCTCACCATCGGGATCGAACTGAAGAAGCTGCACCGACGACCCGGTGCCAGACACCCCCCGGTGTCTGGCACCGCCCGGTGTCAGGCACCGGTCGGTGACAGGCACCGCCAGTTGGGCCGCACGTTCCTCGGTTGCCCGGCGATACAGGCCGTGGCGTTCGCCGCGGTCGGGGCGGTCCACTCGTGTGAGGAAGTCGGGGATCACGTGACGCAGCGCGGCCAGCACCTGGTCGCCCACCTCGCGGGCCTCGGCCAGTGGGTGCGCGCGCAGGCGCATCACCAGCGACTCCCACGCCTGGCCGCTGGCGTACACGCCCACGTTGGCGGTGGTGGCCGCGGGCAGCAGCCCGCGCACGGCATCAAGGGCACGGGCGCGCAACGCGCGCATTGCCGCCGCGTCGTCGGGGTCGGGGGCCTCGGTGGCCATGAGGTGGTCGAACACCACGGTGTTCAGGCGGGCGTAGGTGGCGAAGGCGTCGTCGAGCACCGCCTCGTAGCGCGCCAGCAGCGCGGGGTCGGCGGCGATGCCCGGAGGCCGCACGTACTTCCACCGGCCGTCCACCTGGGTGTCGTAGGGCACATAGCGCGTGCTCTGCTCCAGGTAACTGGCCAGACGTCCCCACTCGATCACCTTGGTGAGCACGTTGCTCACGCCCTCGATGGCCACATGCGCACCACCCAGCTGCGCCACCGAGTCGTCGCCGTAGTCGGCCAGCACGCGCTGGAAGAACTCGCGCGCACGATCGGCGCCCACCTCCGACCCGATGCCGCCCTGGTCGCCATCGGGGATGAACTCGTCGAGCAGGATGCGGCGGACCGAATTGGCCGACCGCGAGTAGCGGGCGAACAGGGCGCCCTTGACGGCCTCCGGCAGATGCGTGAGCGCGAACACCGGCCCCACCGGGTCGGTGACGTAGGGCGCGATCCGTGCCCGCTCGTCGGGCGTGAGGTCGTCCCCGGGCGCCATGCGGCTAGGCGATGTCGTCGTCCGGGTCCACGGCGCCACCCAGCTCACGCCGACCCGAGAAGAGGTCGTTCAGGCGATCGCGGATCTCGAGGTCGCCGTGGTAGCGGGCCACCATGGCCCACTCGTCGCCCAGCATCACCGGCACGCCCTCGGCCTCGCGCTCATCGGCCGGGATCTCGTCGTCGATGTCAACGGGGATCTCGGTGAAGTGGTGGCCGTCCATGAAGAAGTAGTCGTTCAGGCGCTCGCGGATGTCGGCGTCCTTGCTCACCACCGCGATCTCCACCCACGTGGCGGCCAGCAGGGCGATCTCGCCGCTGCGCGAGCGCACCAGCGACTTCTCGTGGTCGTGGTCGCCGTGCGAGTGCCACGTGACCTCCTCGGTGAAGCCAGCGCCGAGCACCTGCGACAGGCGGTGGGGGATGCCCTCGTGCATCAGCGATGAGCGCAGCACGTAGACCTGCTCGTCGCTGCCCTCGGGGAGGGTCATGCGAAAGCCCTCCTCGCCCAGCGCGGTGCCGCGGTTGGTGGCGATCATCTCGCCCACCGCGCGAAGCGGATCGTCCTGCTTGCCCTGGGCGCGTTCGCCCGAGGTCGCGGCCTCTGCGTAACGGAACAGCCTGCGGAACTCCGCCTGCGACATCGGCCCGATCTCAACCTCGATGCTCACCCATTCTCCCCTTGATCGTGTGCGGGCGGCATGGTGTCAGACGACGCGCTCCGGCGCGCCCGCTCGCGCAGCTCACGCAGCCGCGCCCAGTATGCGGCCTCGGTGCCCACCTCGCCGGGCTCGAAGAACGTGACGTGCTCCATTCCCTCGGGCATGCACGAGTCGCCGGTCACGCGGCCGTCCACCGCGTGCGGGTTCACGTACCCGGTGCCGTGCCCCAGGTTGCGCCGGTTGGTGCCACTGGCGTCGCGCAGCGCCAGTGGCGGTGCCTTGGCCCCCTCGGCCTCCACCAGCGCCATGGCCGCGTTGATGCCCTGGTACGACGAGTTGCCCTTGGGCGCCAGCGCCATGTACGTCACCGCCTGCGCCAGGTTGATGCGCGCCTCGGGCATGCCCACGAACTCCACGGCGCGCGCCACGGCCACGGCCACCTCGATGGCCCGGGGGTCGGCGTTGCCGATGTCCTCGCTCGCCAGCACGATGATGCGGCGGGCGATGAACTTCGGGTCCTCGCCGCCCTGCAGCATCACCGCCAGCCAGTACAGCGCGGCGTCGGGGTCGCTGCCGCGCATGCTCTTGATGAAGGCCGAGATGACGTTGTAGTGCTGGTCGCCGCCCTTGTCGTACACCACGGCCCGCCCGCCGGCGCGCTCCACGATGGCGGCGGTCACCGGCCCGTCGCCGGCAAGCCCCGCCGCGGCCTCCAGCAGGTTGAGCGCGAAGCGGGCGTCGCCGCCGCTGCGGGCCACCATCGCCTCGCGTGCGTCATCTGTGACGGGGACTGTCCCCGAAAGGCCGCGGGGGTCGTCCACCGCGCGCGCGATGAGGTCGGCGATCTCCGCGTCGGTGAGCGACTCGAGCACCAGCACGCGCATTCGCGACACCAGAGCTGCGTTCACCTCGTAGTACGGGTTCTCGGTGGTGGCACCGATGAGGGTGACCAGCCCCTCCTCCACCGCGGGCAGCAGGGCGT
>CANGAY010000015.1 GCA_947451735.1 Actinomycetota bacterium | reverse complement strand
CCAACTGCTCCACCAGCTGCTGCAGCCGGGGGTCGTTGGCCACCACCTGATCCACCTGCTCCTCGAACTCGCGGGCGGCGTGACGGATGGCCTCGGTGTCGACGTGCGCACCGGTCACCCGCTCGATGCCACCCAGCAGGGCCAGCTCGGCCTTGTGGTTCACCACGCCGGCGGCGTAGTGCGACGCCGGGGCCCACAGCGACACGGCCTCCAGGCCGCGCTCGGCGGCCAGCAGGTGCAGCACGCCCACGATGCCCGTGGGGCCGCGATAGCCGGGCGGGCGCATGTCGAGCCCATCCACGAGCGACTCCTCGGTGCTCATCACCGTGAGGGTCACGTCGCGGGTGTGCGGCACGTCGGCCAGCAGGGCGCCGAGGGTGACAAACCGGCTGCCGCCCAGTTCCTGCACCGCGTCGAGCAGCAGGCGGCAGAAGGTGGGCCACTTCATCGAGGGCTCGCCACCCACCACGAGGATGAGGTCACGAGGGCCATCCGGCACGCGCACGGCACTGATCTCCACCTCGGGCCACGACAGCGTGTGGTCGGACGTGGTGAGGTCGATGATCGGCCGCGTCACCTGGAAGTCGTAGAACTCCTCGGGGTCGACGCTGCCGATGCGCTCGGCCCCCAACTGCTCGGCCAGCGTGGCGATGGCCGAGGTGGCGGCGCTGGCCGCGTCGTTCCACCCGCGGAAGGCGGTGACCACAACCGGGTCGCGCAACGGCGGGCTTGGCGGAGTGATGGAGAGGATGTCGCTCATGTGCTTGTGATGGTTGCACGTCGCGCACGGTTTCGCGGGGGGGTGCGGCATCGCCACGGCGCTACGGTTGCCACCCATGAGCGCCGCGGCCCTGCCCCACCCCCATCGCACCCGGGTGTTCGCCCTGGCCATGGCGGCCATCGCCGTGGACACGCTCATGTTCAGCGCCATCGTGCCGGCGCTGCCCGTGTACCAGCGCGAGATGGGGCTGTCCGACACCGGCGTGGCCCTCATCTTCGCCGCCTTCCCCGTGGCGCAGTTGCTGGTGGCGCCGCTGGCGGCTCGCTGGGTTGACCGCCTGGGGCGGCGGCTGGCGATCATCGCCGGCGCTGCCATCCTCGTGCTCGCCGGTGTGGGCTTCGCGCTCGCCGGTGATCCGTACACGCTCACCATCGCCCGCGCGGTGCTGGGCGTGGCGAGTGCCGTCACCTGGACCGGCGCACTCGCCTACGTGAGCGACGTGTACCCACCCGACCAGCTGGGATTCCGCCTGGGGCTCGCCGAGACCGCGGGCGGCGGCGCAGGCCTGATGGCCCCGCTGCTCTCGGGCGTGCTCATCGACTGGGTGGGGCTCACCGAGACGTTCCTGCTGTTCGCCCTGTTCCCGGTGGCGCTCATCATCTGGGCCATCGCCGTGCCCGAGACGCTGGTGCGCCGCGGCCCCACCCCGGGAATGTTCCGCGCGCTCAGGGGTCTCGCGCGGTCGCCCGGCGCGCGTGCCGGGGCCATCGCGCTCATCCTGCTGGCCATCGTGGAGGGCATGTCGGAGTCGCTGCTGCCGCTCGACCTGGCCGAGCGGCTCATGCTGAGCACCGCGGCCGTGGGGCTGGTGGTGTCGCTGTCGATGGCCACGCTGTTCCTGGGCGCGCCGGTCGGCGGACGGTGGTCCGACATCGCGGGGCGCCGCACGCCCATCCTCGTGGGTGGCGTCATCGCCATCGTCGGCCTGCCCCTCATGGCAGTGGGGCCCGCATGGTGGGTCACCGTGGCTGCGGCCATCACGCTGCTCGGCACAGCCATCATGGCCGCACCCGCGGGCCCGCTCTTCACCGACGCCGTTGACGAGATGGGCCTGGCCGGCAGCTACGGCATCAGCGCGGGCGCCATGGTGATGGTGTTCGCGGTGGGATTCGTGCTCGGGCCGGTCATCGGCGGTGTGCTGTCGGCCGTGCTGCCGTTCCTCGGCGTGTGCATCGCCGTGGCGGTCATCGTGGCCGCGGGGCTGCTGCTCATCGCCCGCGTGCTGCCCGGGGCCGAGTGACAGTGACGCGCCGGGGACACCGGGGGCGCCCGCTCGCCTACCATGCCGCGGGCAGGTGATACGACCGGGAGCGCGGATGACGACACGGGCAATGAAGACCACACGGATCGCGGCGGTGGCACTGGCCGCGACGGCGATGGCAGCGCCGACGGCGCTGATCGCAGCGGGTTCGTACAACACCCGCGCCGACGTGAGGACGATGCCCGTCAAGCAGATCCGCGCCACCAGCGCACGAATGGGCGCGATGGTGGCCCCCAACGGCGTCGCCGTGCGCGTCAACCTGAGGATCACCGCGAAGGGCAGGACCGTGACGAGGACCCTGGGTCTCGTGGCGGCGCGCGTGCCCCTCAAGACCATGTACATGAACGTCTCTGGCCTCAGGCGGAATACCGCCTACAAGGTGCAGGCCGTCGCCGTCAATGGCGGCAAGAAGACGTCTCCGGGCACCACGGTGTCCTTCAAGACCAAGCGCTAGGAGTGGCAGTGGCGACGACGGATCCCAAGCGCGCGGCGCTGGTCCGCGCATTGATGGAGCGCGACCTCTACGAGATGCTCGACATCCCGCGTGACGCGGGCGAGGCCGAGATCCGCGCAGCGCTGGCGAAGCGCACGGAGTGGGCCGAGGAGACGCCCATGCGTGCCGCCGCCCGCGATGCCGAGATGCACTGGATCGCCTGGAGCGAGCGTGCGCTCATCGACGACCCCGAGATCCGCGCGGAGTACGACGCGGCGCTCGACCGAAAGGCCGCCGCCGCCGAGCGTGCCATCGAGGCGCGTCAGCGCGTGCGCAAGCTGCACGAGGCCCGCGACGAGCTGGCCCGCCGTGAGGCCCGGCGCGTGGTGATTGCCGAGCCCGAGCCGCCGAAGAAGGCCCCGGCGCCGCGCAAGAAGAAGGCCGCCGCACCCAAGGCCACCGACGCCGCACAGGCCGTACTGCAGGCCACGCAGGTGACCGACGTGGAAGAGGCGCTCCGCGCGCTCGAGAGCGCCGACGGCAACAGCGCGGTGGCCATCGCCTTCGCCGACCGCGCCGTGGAGATCGACGCGTCGGCCGACACCCTGGCCCGTGCGGGGGCCGCCCTTCGCGGCATCGGCGAGACCGACCGCGCCGTGGCCCTGCTGCGTCGCGCCATCGACGCCGACCCGCACCGCAGCGACGCGCGCATCAGCCTCATCAACGCGCTCCGCGACTCCGGCGACCTCGCCGGTGCCGAGTCGGCCGGTCGCGCAGCGGTTGAGGCCGTGCCCGCCAACGGCGGCGTGCAGTACGCCTTCGGCCGCGTGCTCATCGACCTCGAGATGCTCGAGGAGGCCGAGACCGTGCTGGAGGCCGCGCAGCAGAACGGCAAGCCCGAGGCCGCCGAGCTGCTCAACAGCCTGAAGAACGCGTACGCCGCCGATGGCGACGCCGACGCCGTGGAGCGGGTGGAGGAGATCTCGTACCCGGCCGAGCCCGCGACGAACGACCCCGCGGTGGCCGAGCCCGGCAGCGCCCCCAACATGGAGGCCGAGCCCGCAGCGCCCGCCGACGAGCCCGCGGCGGACGTCACCGACGAGGCGTAGTCACCCCGTGATGAGGCGTCGCGCGGCCCATTCGCCGGTCCGCGCGACGTCCTCCACGGTGGGTCCGGGCGCCACCGCGTCGCCCGCGATGATGATGCGCGACCCCTGGGGGTTGGCCATCGCCTGGTCCACCTGCGAACGGGCCGTGCAGTAGCGCCAGCGCTTCACCTGGGTCCATGCGGGCTCGGGCGTGCCGGGCCCCAGCACGGTGCGCATGGCCGGAATGGCCTCGGCCAGCACCACGTCGTCACTTGCGTCGAACAAGCGCTCCGACGCATCGGGGCGAAGACGCGCCACCACGGGCACCACGCCGTCAACCGGCGGGCGCCCCTTGACGGCCTCGTTGGTGACGTAGGCCACCGGGCCCGAGTTGGGCCGCGCAGCCACCCACCCGGGCTCGTCCATGGCGAAACCGGCCAGCAGCATCACCGCCGGGTCGTACTGCACCGCGCGCAGCGCCTCGGCCCGGCCGGGCTCGGGGCTGTGCTCCAGCAGTTCCACGGCCTGGGGGGCCGGCGCGGTGATGACCACGGCATCGAACACGCCGATGGTGTTGCCCTGATCCTGTGCCACCTCGATGCCCTGGGTGCCGGCCCGCAGCGCCGCCACGCGGGTGTCGAGCAGCAGTTCAACTGATCCCGCGGCGGGCACGGCAGCGGCCATGGCCTTGGGCAGCACGGTCATGCCCGCCGGCCACGCCACGGCGTCGCCGTCAAGTGGCACCGCGCCCGGGGCGCACTCACGCACCAGCGCCGCAACGGCCCCGCCGGGAGGCACCTCCAGCACCGGGAGTCCGTGGTCCACCACCGTGCCGCCCACGCGACGCGCCGCCATGCGGCCGCCGAGCCCACGGCTCTTCTCGACGATGACGGCGGCATGTCCAGCCGCCGCCAGATCGCGGGCGGCCACCAGCCCGGCGATGCCCGCGCCCACCACCGCAACCCTCATCGGGGCGCCCCCGACTGCACGGGCTCACGCCGGGCCGCCTTGCAGATGTTCTTGAGCATGCCCCCGAACACGAACTTGTGAAACGGCCACACCGCGTACCAGTACATGCGGCCGAACACCCCGCGCGGGTCGTAGAGCGCGGTCTGGTGGATGACCGAGCCGTTGGGCACCTCGCGCACCTCGAACTGCAGCCATGCGCGGCCCGGCAGCGCCATCTCGGCGTGCAGGCGCAGCAGCCGGTCGGGCTCAATGGCCTCCACGCGCCAGAAGTCGAGCGTCTCACCCACGGCGAGATGCTCGGGGTCACGACGGCCGCGGCGCGTGCCGGCCCCGCCGAACGGCAGGTCGAGAAAGCCTCGCAGCTCCCACATCCAGTCGGCGTGGTACCAGCCCTGCTCGCCGCCGATGCGCTGGATGGGCGCGAACGCGCGATGGGGCGACACCGGCACGAATGCCGACCGGGCATCCACCATGCGTGAGCCGCGACGGGCGCCGCCCCACGCCAGTTCCTCCTGCCCCAGTGACGACATGGCGTCCGACCACCGTGTCTCGGCGAACTCGCTGTCCTCATTCAGCAGCGCGCGGGCGATCTGCTCATCCATGCCCATGGGCGTGATGGGGAACATGCGAAGGGCCCGGTCGTCGTCCACCACGGTGGGCGCCTTGAGCCCCTCCACCAGTTCGCGCCCCACGCGGGCATACACCGGGGTGACCAGGCCGAGCCACAGGCTCGACAGGCGCGGCGTGAGCACGGGCACGCGGATGAAGAACCGCCTCAGGCCGATGGCCCGGGCGTAGGCACGCAGCAGGTCGCCGTACGACACGCGATCGGTGCCACCGATCTCCACCACCATGCTCTCGGGCAGATCCACGTCGGGCGACTGCACCAGGTACTCGAGCACGTCCTCGATGCCGATGGGCTGCGTGGGCGTGTCCACCCACTTGGGCCACACCATCAGCGGCAGGCGATCAACCAGCGCGCGCACCATCTCGAACGACAGCGACCCCGAGCCGATGATGACCGACGCGCGCAGCTCGATGGTGGGCACGCCGCTCTCGCGAAGGATGCGCCCCACCTCGTGACGGCTCTCCAGGTGCGGCGACATGAACTCGCCCGATCCCAGCGACCCCAGGTACACGATGCGCCGCACGCCCTGACGCCGCGCGGCGTCGCCGCAGTTGCGCGCGGCCGCGCGGTCGGCGGCCAGGTAGTCGCCGTGTGCGCCCATCGAGTGCACCATGAAGTACGCCACGTCGGCACCGGCCATGGCCTCATCGAGCCCCGCACCGGTCACCTGGTCGCCCTGGACGATGTGGGTGTCGGGCCCCACCTTGGGCGCGAGCGCATCGGGATGGCGCGCCAGGCACGTCACCGCGAACCCCGCCTGCTCCAGCCGGTGCAGCAGACGACCGCCCACATACCCGGTGGCGCCGGTGAGCATCACCCTGCGACCCTCGCCCCGTCCGCTCATGCGGCCTCCTCATATCGTCCGCCGGCGGCCTTGTACCGCTCGATGGCCTCCACCCTGCGCGTCGCGTGATCGACGATGGGCTCGGGGTAGTCAACGCCGATGCGACACCCGGCGGCTTGCTGTTCGGCCTCGGGCATCGTCCACGGCTCGTGGATGTAGCGGTCGGGCACCTGCGCAAGCTCGGGCACCCAGCGACGCACGTAGGCGCCGGTGGGGTCGAACCGCTTGGCCTGAAGAAACGGGTTGAACACGCGGAAGTACGGCGCGGCGTCGGTGCCCGTGCCCGCCGTCCACTGCCACCCGCCGTTGTTGTTGCTCGGATCACCGTCCACCAGCCCGCGCATGAACACGGCCTCGCCGCGTCGCCAGTCGATGAGCAGGTCCTTCACCAGCACGCTGGCGCACACCATGCGGGCGCGGTTGTGCATCCAGCCGGTCACTGCCATCTGGCGCATGCCGGCGTCCACCAGCGGGAAGCCCGTGCGACCCTCGCGCCACGCAGCGAGCAGGTCGGGCGCGTCGTCCCACTCGATGTGACGGAAGTGCTCCTTGAGCGCCGTGCCCGCCACCACCGGGTGGCGTGCCATGTGGTGCGTGTAGAAGTCGCGCCACGCGAGCTGCCGCCAGAACGGCTGGCGCGCCTTGGGCACGCCACCCACGGCACCGATGGCCCGACCCACCTGCGCGGGCGACAGCACGCCCATGCGCAGGTCGGCCGACAGATGCGACGTGGCATCGGCCGCCAGGTCGTCGCGCCCCTCGCCGTAGCCGTCGGCGCGGCCGCTGCGGATGAACTCCTCGAGCCGCGCACGGGCCGCGGCGGGTCCGGCGGCGATGGGCGGGTCACCCGCCGGCAGGCACCCGAGTCCATCGGACGGCAACGCGGGGCCCGTGAGCAACTCAGGCGGCGCGATTCGCCCGGCCACGGGCACCTGGTCCCACGCCTTGAAGAACGGGGTGAACACGAGGTAGCCGTTGCCCGACGACCCCTCCAGGTCGCCCAGCGGCACGCGCCATGGACCGCCCACCGGGTCGAATGCCACGCCCTGAGTCGCCAGCGCATCGCGCACCGCCGCGTCGCGTCGCCGGGCGTACGGGGTGACGTCGTCGGTGACCACCACGAGGTCGGCCCCGGCATCAGACGCCACGGCGGGCACCACCACCGCGGGATCGCCCTCGCGCACCACCAGGCCGATACCGAGGTCGCGCAGTTGTGCGTCAAGCGCCTCCAGGCACGCCCGCAGGAACCGCAGGCGCATGGGCGATCGGTGGTGCGGTGCATTCAGCAGCGCCGGGTCAGCCACCCACAGGGGCACCACCTCGCCCCGCGCGGCCGCCGACGCGAGTGCCGCGTGGTCGTCCACCCGCAGGTCGCGCCTGAACCACATCACGGTGCGGGGAGTGCCGGTCACGCCGTCAAGTGTTGCGCGGCGGCGGTCCCAAGTGCGGTGAGTACGGGCTGCGGGAAACCCGCAACAAGATCCGGGGAGGCACGGATGACCCACCGCCGACCCGGCCATAGGGTTCGCCATGCAGTCCGGACCCTGACAACCGGGATGAGCACAGGCCCTCCCCAGGCGCTGATTCGGGGGAACGGCCGCAGTCGAGGCTTCGCGGCCTCGGAGGTGGAGGGCTCATCATCCCGGTTTCAGGCCGGACTGCTGTTGTTTTCAGTGCGACGGGTCGCTCATCTGCACCGTCATCTCCACCAGTCGTGCGTCGGGGATGCGGGCCGAGAGCAGGATCTCCTTGGCAAGGCGCCCGCCGTCGCGCGCGGCCTCGGCCATGGCCTGGGCCACGGGGATGGCGAACGACGCCATCAGCGTGCGTGCACCGGCGTCGCACTGCACATGCCCCACCGCGCGGATGCCCGGCATGTGGTGCAGCGCCACGTCGAGCCGCTCGCGCTCGTCGCCATCGAGACCGAGTGCATTGATGGCGACGAAGCTGATGACGTACTCCTGTTCCTTCACGGCGCGAGCGTACGCGCGGTGCCGCCATCCGGCGCCCCCCACGCGACGAGGGCACTCTCATCGCCGCAGGCATCAAGGGCATCAAGTGCGGCCACCCGCCCGGCATCGGGCACGTCGCGCCGTGCAAGCCAGGTCCAGTGGCCATCACGCCGGGCCACGGCGCCCACGGCATGCAGGGGGCTCGGCGCGCCCATGGCCACGTGGGCGCCGGCCACGTGCGAGTGCGCGCCCAGCACCAGCACCAGCCCGCCTGCGGAATCCAGCAGGTGCGGCCCCGCCCCGTCGCTCAGCACCACACCGATCTCCACGGGCACCAGCGCGAGCCCGGGATCATCCACGTGGCCCAGCCACGCGGCCACGGCGTCGGCCTCGGGTCGCGTGAGCCCTGGAAACATCACGGCGCCGTCCACGTCCACCCCGTACCGGCGCGTGGGGTCGCCACTTGCGAGCGGTGCGGACGGTGCGATGACGGCGTTCGGCATGCGAGGATCATGCCGTATGCGCGCAATGGTCCTGGCAGCCACGGCACCCATCGGCACAAAGCCGCTGCGGTTCGCCACGTTCCCCGATCCCGTCCCGGGCCCCGGCGAGGTGCGCATCGCCGTGGGTGCCTGCGCGGCCTGCCGCACCGATCTGCAGATCGCCGAGGGCGACCTGCCCGCCCGCACGCTGCCCATGGTGCTGGGGCATCAGGTGGTGGGCCGCATCGACGCCGTGGGCGAGGGCGTCACCGGCTGGGCCCAGGGCGACCGCGCGGGGCTCACGTGGCTGGCGGGCTCGTGCGGGGCCTGCCCGCACTGTGTGGCGGGGCACGAGAACCTGTGTGAGCACGCGACGTTCACCGGATGGGACCGCCACGGTGGGTTCGCCGAACTGGTGGCGGCCCGCGCCGACGTGGTGGTGCCGCTGCCCGAGGGGCCCGACGACCGCGACCTGGCCCCGCTGCTCTGCGGCGGCGTCATCGGCTTCCGTGCGCTGCGCGTGGCCGGCGTGCAGCCTGGGCACCGCGTGGGGCTCTACGGATTCGGGGCATCGGCGCTGCAGGCGATTCAGGTGGCCCGGCACTGGGGCTGCCGCATTGCCGTGGCCACCCGCAGCGAGGCCGAGCGGCAGCGCGCACTCGACCTGGGCGCCGACTGGGTTGGTGGCTATGACGACGCGCCCCCGTTCGCGCTGCAGTCGGCGGTGACGTTCGCGCCGTCCGGCGACGTGGTCATCGCCGCCCTCAAGGCGCTCGACCGCGGCGGCACCGTCGCCGTCAACGCCATTCACCTCGACCGCGTTCCCCAGTTCGACTATG